>SYDD01000177.1 GCA_005786775.1 Opitutaceae bacterium | reverse complement strand
GGGGATGCCCACCACGCGCCGCGGTTGGGAGCGGGCGACGCAGGCGAGGAAGGCCGCGCGGCCCATCCCGGGATCGATCACCACCGGGACGGCGCCCAGGTGAAACAGCGCGAAGACGGCCGCGATCAACGGCAAGCCGGGTGGTACCATCACCAGCGTGCGATCGCCGGGGGCGGTGCCGGCGGCCTCGAGGCGCGTTCGCCAGGCGGCGACCTCAACGCGGAGTTCCGCGAAGGAGAGCGTGAGGTAATCGATATCGCCCGCGCGCGTGCGGCCCCGCGGGACCTTAAGCGCGGCGGCCTGCGGCCGGGCCTCGGCGGCCCGGTCCAAGTGTTGCACGATGTTCGCGCTGGAGGGCGTCATCCGGCCGGCGAGCCTGCGCGCGGGCAGGGATCCGGCAACCTAGGAAAAGAGGTTCGTGCGCGGACGGTTGATTTAACGTCGGAGCCAGGTCTGGGCTCGCTCGCCCTTTCAACCAATAGCCGCCTGACCCCTTCGGGGATTGGAAAACAAAAAGGCCGCGGGCGGAAGCGCTTGGCTCCCGACGCCGCGGCCCGCGCGCCGGCGCCTCAATAATCGTTGAAGGTTAGCAGGCCCCAGAAGAGGGAGACCTTACGGCCCGAAGGGCCATTCTTGCCGACGAGCGTCGCGGTATTGGTGTTCACCGTGGCGGGCGTAACCGGCTGAAAGGAATCCGAGGCCATCACGACGGCGCCGCCGAGCAGATTCGTCTCTTTGCCGCCGGTAGCGGTGGTGCGGGTAGCGCAGCCGGATCCCAGCAGGGTGGCAGCGGCGAGGGCGGCAAGGGTCAGGGGCTTTTTCATGGCGCGCAGTGGAGGGACGCTGGGGCGCGGGGAGAAGTTTCGCAAGCGAAGGATTGGCGGGTTTAGGAATCCGCCTTGAGCGACGGCTGGTCGCGCAGCAATGCCACTTGCCACGGCAGCAGCAACTCCGGCAACTGGCGAGGATTGCGCGCGATCCGGCCCAGTTGGGCGCGGTTGGCGATCAACGTGGCCTCAATCTGCAACTGCTGCGCGATGCGGTCCCGGTCGGCTCGGATCCGGTCCTGCAGCTCGACCTGCGCCTGCGTAAGGGACACGTGGTTCGGATCGCGGCCGGGACGGCGGGGAAGCGTCTGGGGATCGCGTTCCAATCCATCCTGCAGGGCGGCCGAAAGGGAGCCAATGAGACGCTCGTGCCGTTTGCCGAGGTGCACCTGCGCCAAGATCGCAGGGCCGGTTTCCCCGGCTTCCGCGGCCTCGGCGATCTTTAGAAGCAGGGCGTTGCCACAGACCTTGAACGGCGGGGTATCGAGGCGGCGCGCCTGTTGTTCCCGCCAGTGCCAGATCGCGTGGAGCACGGTCAGGCCGGGGCCGCGCAGGCGCTCGCTGCGGCCAATGCGCCAGTCGTGCTCGGTCGGCGGGGCGAACCCCTCGGCGCCGGCCGTGATCTGGGCCCGGCACTGTTGCTCCAGCCAGTCGAGCCGGCCTAGTTTCTTCAGCTCGTGAGTGAGAATGTCGCGCAAGGCCGGCAAGTGCCAGACGTCGAGCGCGGCATAATCGAGGAGCTTGCGGGTGATCGGGCGCCGGGACCAGTTGGCCTTCTGTCCGTCCTTGTCCAAAGCCACGCCGAAGTGCTGTTCCAGCAGCGAGGCGAGGCCGAAGCGTTCCCGGCCCAGCAGCTGCGCGGCCAGCATCGTGTCGAAGAGGCTGCGGGGTTGGAAGCGGCAGAGGTCGTGCAGGAGCCGCAGGTCGAAGTCGCTCCCGTGCATCACCAGGTGCTTGTCCGCCAGGGCCTCCCAGAGCGGGTCGAGCGAGAGCCCGGGGGCAAGCACATCGACGAGGAAGACCTCCTCCCCGACGAGGAACTGCAGCAGGCAGACCCGCGTCTTGTAGTGGTACATATTGTCCGCCTCGGTATCGAGGGACACCTCGTTCACGCGGCCGAGCGCGGTCAGCAGCGGGCCGAGCGAACCCGGTTGGTCGAGCAATAGGTACGAGGCGGGGCGGGGGGTGGGGGGAGTGGCCGGGGCACCGAACAGACGGCGCAGGGGCGACGGCAGGAGGCGGGAAATCATCTGGACTGGGCGGCCTTATCCCACGCCGACAGGAAGGCTTCAATCAACAACGGGAGATCATCGTGATATCCGCCCTCGAGCACCGCCGCCGCGGGCCGCTGGGCCTCCCCGAGCCAGGTGCCAAGCGTCGCGAAGTCCTCGCGTTCCAGCGTCATGGAGGTGAGCGGATCCTTCGCGTAGGCGTCAAAGCCGGCGGAGACGAGGATCAGTTCCGGGCGGAAGGCCAGCACCGCATCGAAGGAGGCCCGCAGGGCGGCCATATGCTCGGAACGCGGCGTATGGGGGGCGACGGGCCAGTTGCGGACGTTGGGACGGAGGTCCTTGGTGCCCGTGCCGGGATAACCGGGGAACTGGTGAACCGACGCGAAGAAAAGGTCCTCCCGGCCGATCAAGATAGCCTCGGTCCCGTTGCCGTGGTGGGCATCGAAGTCCCAGACCGCGACCCGGGCGGCGCCGAACCGCCGCTGGGCGACGAGGGCGGCGATGGCGACCTGGTTTAGGTAGCAGAAACCCATCGCGCGATTGTCGGTCGCGTGGTGGCCGGGCGGCCGCATCAGCGAGAAGACCGGGGCGCCAGCGCCTTGGGTGAGGGCGTGCTCGGCGGCCTCGATGGCGGCGGCGACCGCACGGCGGGCGTGCTCCCCGATCCGCGGGAACCAGGGCGTGTCGGCGTCGAAGTCCCGCCCAGCGTCGAGGGAGCGCACCAGCGATTCCACGTGGGCCAGGTGCAGGACGGAGTCGGGGGCGGTGCCGGCGCCGGGTTCCCGCCAGAGCCAGCCGGATTGCGCGCCACGGAGGTGGGCGACGGAGCGGAGCACGCGGGCGGGCTGCTCGGGACGCTGGGCGGAGCCATACTCGGCGCAGCGCGGATCGTGGAACAGGAGCATCGCGCCGCACGCTAAGCGGGGCCCGCGCGCGAAGCCAAGCCGCACGTCATTCCGGTGGCGACAAGCCGCGACTGAACGGCCATAGCGGGAGAATGAAGGTGATCGT
>SYDD01000176.1 GCA_005786775.1 Opitutaceae bacterium | reverse complement strand
TTGGTGGTGGCGACCTTCTCGTATGTGACGGTGCGAACGGAGGAGGCCGGTTACGCGGCGCAGCGGGAGAGCGAGCTCAAGCTGGTGGCGGGGCGATTCGAGCAGGTGGAGGTGAGTGTGCGCGCGATGCTCCACCAGGCCGACGCCTACCTGCAGATCAAGGATCCGCTGCAGGCACAGAATGCCCTCCGGCTGGTGGGCGTGGCGCGGGACAACATGGCGGAGCTCCAGCGCGGGGGCCGGGCACCGTCGACGCGGGAACTGGCCGCGCGGGCGCTGGCGCACCTCGAGTTGGTGGCGGCGGCGTTGCAGCCCGTGCAGTCCGAGCAGGAAATGCGGGCGCTGGAAGGCAAGCTGATGCAGCTGGAGGGCGTCCTGGGGGCTTTGGTGGAGGGTGTGACGCGGCTGGAGGCGCAACTGGTCACGGAGCGCGGGGCGGTGGCGGGGTTTTTCGCGCAGAAGATCGACGAGTCGAAACGGTCGGCGCTGGTGATGATTCCGCTGGCTGTGGCGGCTGCGTTGCTGGGTGGCTACCTGTTTTACCGGCTGGTGGTGGCGCCGCTGCAGGAGTTGGGGCGGGCGACGGCGCTGGCGCTGCAGCCGGAGGGAACCTTCCGGCTCGATCCGGCGGCACCAGGGTGCCGGGAGATTCGCCAGGCGCGGGCGGGGGCGTTTCAATTGTTCCGGCAGCTGGGTAGCCTCGTGCAAGAGCGGACGGCACGCCTCGAGGAGGCGTTGCAGCAGAGCGCCGAGCGGCAGCAGCAACTGGCGGCGGCGGAGCGCGAGGCGCGCAGCAACGAGGCGCGCTTTACCGAGGTATTTCGCACCACCAGTTCGGGCCTGCTCCTCACGGACGGCAGCGGGCGCGTGCTCCTCGCCAACCCGGCGGCGGAGCTGATCCTGCGTTCCGGGCAGCAGCAGGCCGTAGGCCGCCATCTGATCGATCTTTTGGTGGACGGCGGCTTCGCCTCGGATCGCCCGGTGCTCAGCCGTTTTCTCGCTGCGGCGGATCCCGAGGCGGTCTTCCGGCTGGAGCGGCGCGGGGACGCCGGAGAATTTTTCGGCGAACTACAGCTCCACGCGTTTTCGATGGGTGAGGTCCGGGGCCAGTTGGCGCAGATCACCGACATCACCCAGCGCGAGACGATGCTGCAGGCCGAGTTCCGGGCTCAACGGATGGAGAGCATCGGCGCCCTCTCGAGCGGCATCGCCCACGACCTAAATAATTCCCTCGCCCCGATCACGATGGCCACGGAGATGCTCCGCCTGCGCCATCCGGACGAGAACGCGCTCCTCAGCGTCATCGAGCAGAGCTCACACCGGAGTTCCGCGATGGTGAAGCAGCTGGTCTCCTTTGCGAAGGGCACCGCGGGCGAGCGGCGCACGGTCGCCTCTGGGCGGCTCATCTCAGAGCTCGCGGCGATGATCCGCAGTACCTTCCCCGGCAATATCACCGTGGAGACCGAGGTGGCTGCGGACCTGCCGGACGTGATCGGCGAGCCGACGCAGCTTTTCCAGGTGCTGCTAAACTTGAGCGTGAATGCGCGGGACGCGATGCCGCAGGGCGGCTGCCTGCGCATCACGGCGCGGCCGCGGCAGGTTGCGCCGGGCGAACAAGTGGGTTCGGCGAGTCCCAAACCGGGTGCGTACGTCGAATGGGCGGTGGCTGACACCGGCGTCGGGATGCCCCGCGAGGTCCTAGCGCGCATCTTCGATCCCTTCTTCACCACCAAGGGCCCGGATCGCGGCACGGGCCTTGGTTTGGTGACGTCCCTCGGCATTATCCGAAGAGCGGGGGGCGTGATCGGCGTGGCCTCGGCTCCAGCCCAGGGCACGACCTTCCGGGTTCTCCTGCCGGTATCCCCCTCGACGCCGCCGACCCCGCCGGGTGTGACGCCGCTGGTGCAGCCTGCGCGAGGGGAGAGCGGCGCCGGGGAGACCGTGCTGGTCGTCGACGATGAGGCGGCCCTGCGCGAGACGATCCAGCTGCTGCTCGAGGGCGCCAATTACCGCGTGGTGGTGGCCGGTGACGGAGCGGAGGCGTTGCGCCGCGTCGACGAACTGCGCGATCGGCTGGCGGTCATTATCACGGATGTGAACATGCCCGGCCTCGATGGTTTAGGCCTAGCCACGGAGCTACGGCGTAGGGGCTCCAAGATACCGATCATCGTCGCGGGAGGCCTTCTCGGTGACGCGGAGACGCGGGCGTTTCAGGGGATCGAGGTGAATCTTTTCCTCCACAAGCCCTTCTCGCGGGCGGATTTGTTTTCCGTCCTCGGTCGCGCCAAGACCGGGGCGGGTGCCCGCGCCTGACCCCGGCCGCCCGCGTCGCGGGCTTAGGCCGCGAACAGGCGCTTCATCTCGGCAAGGAGCCGGGGCACGGCCGAGGCCGGATCTTCCTTCGCCTCATATTCCAGCGCGACCCAGCCTTGGTACCCGCCGTCGCGCAGCAGTTGGGTCAGGCGCGCAAGATCTGCGGCGACCCGCTGCCCGCCGATGCTGATCTCAGTCTTGAACTGGACGTTCACCGCGTGGGGCACACAGGCCGCAAAATCGCGGTAGGGGTCGGCAGACCTGAAGTTGCCGGAATCCAAGTTAATCCCAACCCATGGATTGTTCACCGCGCGGACCATCTCGAGCAGGGCGGCGGAGGTGCTGATCGAGTCGTGATTCTCGAGGCCGAGGAACATGCCTTTGCGGCCCGCGTACTCGCCACACTCCTCTAGCGCGCTAATGACCAGCTTATCGGCTTCGGCACGGGGGATTTCCTTGGTGACTCCGGCGAAGACCCGGATGTGGGGTGCGCCGAGGATGGCGGCGCGGTCGATCCACTGCTTTGTCAGGCGGATCTCGGCGTCGCGTTTCTCCCCGCGGGGATGGGAGAAATTGTTGCCGATAGCGGTGCCGCTGATGGCGACCCCGCGGAGGAAGGCGTGGCGGCGCAGGCGGAGCAGGTAGGCGTCGGTTTCCTCGGCGAAGAAGTAAGTGGTCGGTTCGGCATCGACTCCGTGAGCGGCGCAGAAATCGAGAAAGCGGAACATGTCCGTGGCCTTGCCGGCGGGGACCTTCGGGTTGGCCTTACCGCGCATCACCGGAAAGGTATCGCGGAACGAGTAGGCAGCGAGGGCGGGTCGGAGGACGGGGCGGCCGGTGCGCCCGAGGGGGGAGGTGGCGGCGCGGGCGGGGGTCGCGGTGGCGGCGAGGACGAGGCTGGCGGCGGAAGCGTGGAGGAAGTCGCGGCGGGTCAGGGAGGTCATGGGGGTTGAGGCAAGCGAAGCTGGGAGGACGTGGCGGGCAACGGTTTTTCTGGAGGCTTAGCCAGTCACGACGAGGTGGCCGGAGACGGCCTTGATCACCACGACCCCGAGGTTTTTAGCGGCGTGGGCGGCGAAACAGGGTAGCAGCGAGCGCTGCGGGTTCCAGGGGGCAAAGCGGGCGGTGTAGAACCAGAGGGACGAGAGGAACAGCAGCGTGGAGCTGAACCCGCCCTTGAGCGTCAGGGTCAGCCGGAAGCCGGCCTCGTCCCAAACCCAGAGGAACGGATGGAGGAGGGCGAAGAGCACCGAGGCCGCGAGGATGCCGGCCCAGCGCAGGGCGGGGCGGTGGCGATCCAGCACCAGCCAGCCGCGGAAGATGACCTCCTCGATGAAGGGTGCGGCGAGGACCGAGTAAGCCGCGAAGGCGAGGTTCATGCGCGTTTGCTCCGCGGCGATCCCGAGCGCGAACTCCCCAACCGTCTCGAGGGCGAGGAG
>SYDD01000175.1 GCA_005786775.1 Opitutaceae bacterium | reverse complement strand
GGCCCGTTGCCGCGGGTCGAGGTCTTCGAGGCGAAGACGGGAAATTCCGTGCCGTTGCGGGAAAACCGGATGTTCCCGGATGCCCGGATCGCGGTGCAGATGCCCCCGGGGCTGGATCTCGGGGCAGCGGCCGGAGGGGCGCCCGCCGCCGACGGGCAGACGCGGGTCCGCTTCCGCGTTCAGGGGTCCACTGACTGGTCCGAGACGCCATGGCAGAACGCGGCACGGGAGCGCGATGGGGTGGTGTTGCACGCCCTGCCGGGGCTGCGGCCGGCCGCGCGGTACGACCTCGTCGTGCAGGCGCGCCGGAATGTCGAAGACGGGCGGCCGGAGGAGCAGACGGGCGAGTTCAAGACGGCGCCGCTACCTACGCAATCGGAGCGCGTGGTCTTCTGTGTGATGACCTGCCAGAAGTACGAGCGGCAGGATCATCCCGACGGGATGGCGATCTACCCGGCGATGGGCGCGCTGCGGCCGGACTTTTTCGTGAACACGGGGGATGTGGTCTATTTCGATCACGGGCCGGTCATCGCCCTCACGCCGGCGCTCGCGCGTTACCACTGGGCGCGGATGTTCGCGCTGCCGACGCTGCGTGATTTCCACCGGAAGCATAGCAGCTTCTTCATGAAGGATGACCACGACACCTTGGCGAACGATTGCGGGCCGGCGTCGCGGAGCGGCGAGCTGACCTACGCGGAGGGCGTCCGGATCTTCCGCGAGCAGACCGGACTCCCCGCGGTCGCTAACCGGACGTTCCGCTGGGGGCGGGACCTGCAGGTTTGGCTGATGGAGGGGCGGGATTATCGTACGCCCGATCGGGAGGCCGGCCGCGGGTCGGCGCCGACTCTCTGGGGCCGCGAGCAGATCAAGTGGCTCGGCGAGACCCTCGCTGCCTCGACCGCCACTTTCCGCGTGATCCTCACCACGGTGCCCGTGGTGGGCCCGGACCGGAGCAACAAGGACGATAATTACGCCAACGCGGGCTTTGCGGTCGAAGGAAACGAGGTTCGCGCCCTGCTGGCCCGCCATCGCAACCTGACGGTCATTACCGGGGATCGCCACTGGCAGTATGTCTCGGTCGACCCGACGACCTCGGTGAATGAGTGGAGCGTCGGTCCGGCCACGGCGGCCCACGCTGGGGGCTGGGACGAAAAGACCCCGCGTCCTGAGCACCGCTTCCTGCGCACCGGTCACGGGGGATTTCTGTCCGGGGTCGTGACCCCGACCGCCACGGGCGCCAGTCTGGAGCTGCGCCTGCACGATACGGACGGCCGAGTGGTGTACCGGGAACAGAAGTGAGCCGGTAAGGAGGTTCCCGCTAGCGCGGCGGCTCCCCGCCGGACGGGGTCAGGCCGTGACTCGTTAGGTTTCGGCCGGTGCGAGAGCTGGCCGGTCGCACGCGAGTATCAATTGACGGCCTGACCCCCTCGAAGGAGCCCCTAGCTCGGGGCTCACGGCTTGGCGGGCAAGGAGGGGCCCAGCAGTAGGACCGTGGCGACGATCACGAGCCAGCCGGCCAGATCCAGCCAGATGCCGTGGCGCATCATTGCCTTCAGGGGCACGCAGCGCGTGCCATAGGCCATCGCGTTTGGACCGGTGGAAACCGGCAGGAGAAAGCCCATCGAGCAGCCTAGGCAGGCCGCGAGGGCCGGTTTTAAGGGGTCAACGCCCGCCGCTTGCGCCACCGCGATCGCGATCGGGACCACCATCGTGGCCGAGGCGGTGTTCGTGGTGGTTTCACTCACGAAGATCCCGATCGCGGTGAACAGCAGGGTGAGCCCGATCACCGAATGGCTCTGGAAGACGCCGGCCAGTCCCGCGCCGATCCAGTGGGCGAGGCCGGTCGAGAACATCAGTTCCCCGAGGCTCATGCCGCCGGCGAACAGCAAAATGGTGCCCCAATCGATGCCCGCGGCATCCCGCCACTCGAGGGTGAAGGTCTCCCGTTTCTTATCCGCCGGGAGGATGAAGAGCGCGGAAGCGGCCAGCAGGCCCACGATGCTTTCCGGCGCCCGGGCGCTGAGCCAGAGGAAGGCCGGGCTGGCGGACCCCTTTTCGGCGCAGATGGCAATGACCCCGGGCAACATCCAGAACGCAACCGCCGCAATAAATACGCCGATAACATTCTTTTGCCCGCGGGTCCACGGACCGAGCTTGGAGAGTTCGCCCTCCAGCAGGTGCCGGTTGGCAGTGAGCGACAGGGCCGGAAACGGGCAGTGGCGGCTGAAGCGCCAGATGAGGAAGAGCGTCAGCACCACCGCGATGGGCAGCCCGAGCTGCATCCATTCGAAGAAGGTGATCTTGTACCCGAGTAGCCGCTCGACGGCCCCGATTCCGATGAGGTTGGGTGGGGTCCCCACGGGCGTGGCGAGGCCGCCTACGGAGGCCGCGAAGGCCGTGATGAGGATCAGGCCGGTGGCGTAGGGGGTGGCGCGGAAGTCCCGTACCCCCTGGCGCAGGCCGAGCTCGGACAGGATCGACAGCGCGATGGGCAGCATCATCGCCGTAGCGGCCGCATTGGAGACCCACATCGAGATCACGGCGGTGATGCCCGCGAAAGCCAGATACAGGCGACTGGGGCGGGCGGTGACCCAAGGGCGGGTGAGCAGCCCGAAGGCGAAGCGCCGGTTTAGCCCGTGCTTCAGCATGGCCTCGCTCATCAGGAAGCTGCCGATGAACAGGAAGACCACCGGATCGGAGAAGGGCCGAAAGACGTCCCGCGCCGTACCCAGCCCGGCGGCTACGCACAGGGCGGGGGCGAGCAAGGCCGTTGCCGCTAGCGGAATTGCCTCGGTGATCCAGAGTGTCAGCGTCATCCCGACGATGGCCAGCAGGCGGGCGGCGGGCTCG
>SYDD01000174.1 GCA_005786775.1 Opitutaceae bacterium | reverse complement strand
GGGGACGCCGCGCGCGGCGAACGCCTGTACCGCCGCGCGGAACTCGCGTGCGTCGCCTGCCACGCCATCGGCGGCGCCGGCGGCCGCCTCGGCCCCGACCTCACCAGCATCGGCGCGAGCGCGCCGCCGGACTACGTCATCGAGGCCCTGCTCAACCCGGGCGCCAAGATCAAGGAGGGCTACCACGCGATGCTGCTCGCGACCGCGGACGGCCAGGAGCACAGCGGGATGGTGGTCCGCGAGGCCGGCGGCGAGGTCGTCCTCCGCACCGCCGCCAACCAGCTGGTCACCCTGCCCGCGCGCAGCATCACCCGCCGCACCAGCATCGGCTCGCTGATGCCCGCCGGCCTGATCGACGGCCTGCTGCCCGAGGAGCGGCTCGACCTGTTCCGGTTCCTGATCCAGCTGGGCAAGCCCGGCGATTACGACGCGGCCCGGGGCGGCGTCGCCCGTTTCTGGCGGATCTACAACATCGTCAGCGCTAACCAGCACCTCGGCGCCGAGCGGGTCGTCCAAGGCGATTTCGCGCTCGAGCACTGGGTGACCGCCTACTCGCTCGTGAGCGGGCGGCTGCCGGGCGACGCGTTCGCCGGGGCCTTCAACTTCCGCCAGAACAGCCGGGGCTTGTACGCGGCCACACAGTTCGAGACGACGCGCGACGGCCCGGTGACCTTCAATCTCGAGGGCGCTGCGACCGCAGTATGGGTCAACGGCCGCCCGGTCCGCCCCGGCGCCACCTTCGCCACCGAGGCCCGCGCCGGGCTGAACACCGTGGTCCTGCAGGTCGACGCCGCCGAGCCGCCCGCCGCGCTCCGGCTCACCGCATCCGCAGTGGCCTTTCGGGTCGAGTGACCGGCCTCGATCCCGCGTCCGCGGGGCGGGAACTACGCATCACGGGACGGCTTTTACTTAACTCGCTTCTGGCCAACGAAATGGGATTGCGCCAGAGGCGTTGGGCTACCATCACTCCCACATGAAGCTGCGTCTTCTCACCCTCCTCTTGGCCGCGGCCGCGCTCGTCCGCGCCGCCGAGTTGGCCCCCGCCGCGGCGGCTGCCCCCGGTGCGCCCGCCGCAGAGTTGAGCGCCCGCGACGCGATCATTTTAGGCGTGATTGAGGGCGTGACCGAGTTCCTGCCCATTTCCTCGACCGGTCACTTGATCATCGGGACGCGCCTGCTGGGGCTCGACGACACTAAGCCCCTGCCGGGACCGGATGGCCAGCCCCGCTGGCACCGGAAGCCGAAGGAAGGCAAGCCGGGCGAATCGCTCACGGTAAAGAACGCGGCCGACACGTTCATCGTGGTGATCCAATTCGGGGCGATCGCGGCGGTGGCGCTCCTGTACTGGGGCCCCCTGATGTCGATGGCGCGCGGCCTCCTCGGACGGGATCCGGCCGGGCGCCGCCTGCTCGTCAATGTCCTGATCGCCTTCGTCCCGGCCGCCGGGATCGGCTTCCTCGCCAGCAAGTGGATCGAGGAGAACCTGTTTTCCGTGGGCGCGGTGATCATCGCGCTGGTCGCCGGCGCGCTGCTGATGTTCGCGGCCGAGGCCTGGCATCGCCGGCGCGTCGCGTCGGGCACCTGGGTCGGGCGCGAGGAACTGACGCCGCGCGGCGCCGCCACCGTGGGCCTGCTGCAGTGCCTTGCGATGTGGCCGGGCACGAGCCGCTCGATGATGACGATCGTGGGCGGTTACTTCTCGGGCCTCGATCCGCGCCGGGCCGCCGAGTTCAGTTTCATCCTCGGCTTCGTCACCCTCACCGCCGCCTCGATCTACAAGAGCTTGCGGGGCGGCGCGGTGATGATCGAGGTGTTCGGCTGGCCCAAGGTCATCCTCGGCGGCGTGGTCGCGGCGGTGACAGCGGCGATCTGCGTCCGTTTCCTCGTGACGTGGCTGACGCGCCACGGGCTCGCCGTGTTCGCCTGGTACCGGATCGCGCTCGCGGCGGTCCTCGCGTTCTACTTTTACCGCTGACCGGGGCGGGCGGTAACCCCCGCCAACCGGCCCGCGTCTTGCCGGAACCCCGTTATGCGCGCCCTGCCGCCGACCCGTTTCCCCGCCCGCCGGGCGCTCCTCGCCGCCCTCACCGTTCTGGTCGCGGTTTCCCCCGCGCAGGAAAAACCACCCAAGGCCGGCAAGCCCGACCGCGAGGAGAAGGCCGAGGCTCGCGAGATGAAGCGGACCGGCGGGGACAAGCCGGGCCGTGATCCGGGGGCGGAGGCGGCGCGGGTGCTCACGCGCCTCCGGGAGGCGATGCGCGTGACGGACGAGGCCGAGTGGGCGGTGATTTCCGCGCGGATCGCCGCGGTCCACGCGGCCGGCGGCGGGGCGGGGGGCAAGGACAAGGCCAAGCCGGCCGGCGCGGAGCGGGCGGCACAGGACGCCCTGCGGACGGCGGTGCGCGACGGCCTGCCCGAGGCGGAACTGCGCTTGCGACTGGAGCGGCTGGCCGGGTTGCAACGGGAGCGCGGGGCGACCCTGGAGCGCGCGCGGGCGGAGTTGCGCGCGGTATTGACCGTGCGCCAGGAGGCCGTGGCCGTCCTCGCCGGCCTGCTGGACCCGACGCCCTAACTTCCCGGGCCGCCCTCGGCCTATTTACATCGTCGCTGCCCGCCGCACCGGGGTGACCTCGCCGCGGGACACCCGCAGCAGCTCGCGGCGCAGCCAGTCGAGGGCCGCATTGACGGCGCGCACCTTGATCGTGGAGCGGGGTCCGGGGTAGCTGAGTTTCTTCGCCCAGACGCCGCCGGGGGTGAGGAGGCCCACGTGGATCGTGCCCACCGGGCTGCCGCCGCGGCCCGTCTCCGCCGCGCCGGCGAAGCCGGTGATCGCGAGCGCGTAGTCGGCGCCGAGGGTGTCGGAGGCGCCAGTCGCCATCGCGACCGCGGCCTCCTCGCTGGCCGCGCCGTGCTGCAGCAGCAGGCACTCGGGGACGTCGAGCAGCTGGGATTGCGTGTCGTTGGTGCAGGCGACAACGCCGCCCGCGAAGAACTTGCAGGCCCCGCAGGACTCGGTGAACGCCTGGGCGAGGAGGCCCCCGGTGGCGGTCTCGGCCACGGCGAGGCGTTTCTCCTGGGCGCGGAGCAGGTCGGCGCAGACCTTGGCGAGCGTGTCATGGCCGCGGCAGACCACGTCGTCGCCGAGCAGCGCGGCGCACTCCGCCGCCACGGCCTCGATCGCGGCCTCGTCGAGCGAGCCGTCGGGCGAGCTGAGGCGGACGTCGACGGCGCCCTGGTGGGCGCAGAACGCGACGCTGAGGCCGGGGCCGGCGCGGTCGAAGACCGGCTGGAGGCGGGTCTCGAGCGCGGACTCGCCGACGCTGGCGGTGCGCAGCTGGACGTAGGCCTCGCGGTCGCGGAGGAGCCCGCGTTCGGCGAGGCGGGGGACGACCTGGCCGAGGAACATCGGCTGCAGCTCGTTGGGCGGGCCGGGGAGCATCACCAGCACGCGTCCGTCCTGCTCGACCCAGAGGCCCGGGGCGGTGCCGTTGGCGTTGGCGAGGACCTCGCCCCCCTCGAACACCTGGGCCTGCTTGAGGTTGTTGGGCGTCATCTTCCGGCCGATGCGGGCGAAGCGCTCCTCGATGGACGCCTCCACCGCGGGGTCGTGCACCAGCCGGCGGCCGAGGACCGCGGCCACGGCGTCGCGGGTGCGGTCGTCGCAGGTCGGCCCGAGGCCGCCCGTGGTGATCACGACGTCGGCCCGCGCCCAGCTTTCCCGGAACTGCGCGGCGATCGCGTCCGCCTCGTCGGTGAGGGTGACGTTGCGCTGCAGCAGCGCGCCGCGGCGGCCGAGCTGGGAACCGATGAAGGTGAGGTGGCCGTTGGCCGTGAGCCCGAGGAGGAGCTCGTCGCCCAGCGTGAGCAACTCGTAGCGGACCGCGGTGACGGGGCGGCGGGCGGGCGGGGCGGCGGGCGGCGAGGATTGCATCTTGCGGGCCGGGACCGTAGGCGGATTCTCCCGAAATGCCAGCGGCCAGATCGACGAGGGGCCGCGCGGGAACGATGCCTGACCACGAGCCGACGACATTGAAGGAGAAGGTGCGCCGCCTGCCGGAGCGCCCCGGCGTGTACCTGATGAAGGACCGTCTCGGGCGGATCCTGTACGTCGGCAAGGCGCGCAGCCTCCGCCACCGCGTCTCCTCGTACTTCCAGCGCAGCCGCGCGTTCCGCACCTCGCAGCCGAAGATCCGCGCGCTGCTCGACCTGATCGCCGACTTCGAGGTGATCGAGGTCCGCTCCGAGCCCGAGGCCCTGCTGCTGGAGGGCCGCCTGATCAAGCAGTGGCGGCCGCGCTACAACACAGACTTCACCGACGACAAGCGCTTCCTCCTCGTGCGCGTGGACCTGGGGGAGGAGCTGCCGCGCTTCCGGCTCACCCGCCTGCGCAAGGAGGACCGCGCGCGCTACTTCGGGCCGTTCGCCCACAGCGGCCTGCTGCGCCGCACGCTCGCGCAGATGCGGCGCCAGTTCGGTGTGCTCCTCGCCGACGGAACCCCCGAGCGCCTGCCCGACGGCGCGTGGCGCCTCTACGACGACGTCCGCGCCGAGCTCTACGGGGGCGACCACGTCGTGACCGCCGCGGCCTACCGCGAGCGGGTCGAGGCCGCCTGCGCCTTCCTCGAGGGGAAGTCCCGCGAGTGGGTGGACTCGCTGCGGGCGGAGATGGCGGCCGCCGCCGAGCGCCGCGACTTCGAGCGGGCGGCGGAGCTGCGCGACATCGTGTTCGCGCTGGAGGAGACGCTGCGCCGCACCCGCCGCTTCGAGCGCGCCGACCCGGTGCGGCCCGCCGGGGGCGCCGCAGCGCTCGAGGCCCTGCGGGAGGCGCTCGCCCTGCCCGCGCCACCTGCGGCGATGGAGTGCTTCGACATCTCGCACATCTCCGGGACCTTCGTGGTCGCCGCGATGGTGCGCTTCACCGACGGCCGGCCGGACAAGGACCAGTACCGCCGCTTCCAGATCCGCAGCTTCGTGGGCAACGACGACTACCGCGCGATGGAGGAGGTCGTGGGCCGCCGCTACCGCCGCCTCGCCGCCGAGGGGAAGCCGCTGCCCGACCTCGTCGTGATCGACGGCGGCCGCGGCCAGATCGGCGCCGCGCTGCGCGCCTTCGTCGCACTCGACCTCACCCCGCCGGCGGTCATCGGCCTCGCCAAGCGCCACGAGACGATCCTCTTCGCCGACGGCCGCGCGCCGCTCAACCTGTCCCTCAACCACCCCGGCCTGAACCTGCTGCAGCGCCTGCGCGACGAGGCGCACCGTTTCGCCAACACCTACAACGCGGACCTCCGCTCGCAGCGCCTGCGCGAGAGCGTGCTGGACGAGTTCCCCGGCCTCGGTCCCGTGCGGCGGGCCGCGCTCCTCG
>SYDD01000173.1 GCA_005786775.1 Opitutaceae bacterium | reverse complement strand
GGTAGGAAACCAGATTTTGGGGAGAAAGGGCCGGGGTGGGGGACAAGCGAATGCGGAACCCCCGCGGACCTGAGCCCTCACGCGGGCCCGCACAGCGCTTTCGGGAGGATGACGGCGGGGTGACTGGTGCCCGGGGCGGGGGTCGAACCCGCACGGCCTTGCGGCCAGGGGATTTTAAGTCCCCAGTGTCTGCCATTCCACCACCCGGGCGCGCGCGGAGCCAAGCCGGGCCCCGCCGAGGGCGCCAGCCCTATCCCGCGGCGTGACGCGGCGCGGGCAATTGGGCCTTGCCGGGTCCGGACCCCCCGCCCACGGTCCGCGCGGTGAAAATCGGTTTCCTCGGGGGAAGTTTCGACCCGGTCCACTTCGGCCATCTGCTCGCGGCGCAGGACGCCTTCGAGCAGCACGGTCTCGACCGGCTCGTCCTCGTGCCCGCCGCGCGCGCCCCCCTAAAGCTCAACGACGTGCAGTCCCCCGCCGCCGACCGCCTCGCGATGCTGCGGGCCGCGATCGAGTGGGACCGCCGCTTCGAGATCTCCGACTTCGAGCTCCAGCGCGGCGGCGTCAGCTACACCATCGACTCCGCCCGCCACTTCCGCGCGCTCTACCCCCACGACCGCCTGTTCTGGATCATCGGCGGCGACCAGCTGCCCAACCTCCACCTCTGGCGCGACATCGAGCAACTCGCGCAGATCGTCGAATTCATCTTCCTCGAGCGTCCCGGTTACCCGGTCAAGGCCGCCCCCGCCATTCCCGGCCTCCGCCTCCACCGCTGCGACGGGCACCTACTCGCCATCAGCTCGACGGAGCTGCGGGAGCGCATCCGCCGCGGGCTCTCCTTGGATTATTTCGTGCCGCACAAGGCGATTGTGTACATCCGGGAACACGGCCTTTATCGATCCACCTAATGACCCTGAAGCAATCTCCGGCCCTCGAGGTGGTACAAGCGTGCTGCCGTGCCCTGGACGACAAGAAGGCCGGCGATCTCGCCGTGCTCAACGTGTCCGCTCAGTCTTCGATCACCGACTACTTAGTGGTCGCCTCCGCCACGTCCGAGCCGCACCTGCGCGCTCTGGGTATCGAACTGGAGAAAGTCCTCGATGCCGCCGGCGTGCGTATTGTGGGCTCCGAGCGCGTGCAGGCCAGCGGCTGGCTGGTGGTCGACGCGTTCGACGTGATGTTCCATCTGTTCCTCGCACCCGTGCGCGAGCGCTACGCCCTAGAACGTCTCTGGCGCGACGCCGTTGAAGTGCCACTCGCCCCGCTGCTGGGTCTCGCCCCGGCGAAGCCGGTGCGCAAGACAAAGGCCGCGGGCGGATCCAAGGCGAAGACCCCCGCGAAACGATCTGCCGCCAAGGGTGCGACCGGGAAAAAGGCCGCGCGCAAGCCGGCTGCCGCCAAGTCCAAATCGGCCAAACCCGCTAAGGTGGCCAAGGTGCGCGCGCCGCGGAGCTGAGGTTGCGGCCGGAGCGGGCGCGGGCTTGACCCGCGTTTCCGGGCCTCGCCGTGCTTGGCCGCGCGACGAGCTGGAATCAAGGTGCGAGCGTCGACGCCGGGGTGGGTGCCCACGGGGTTCGATCAACCCGCCGCTCAATGTTCCCGCACCCACCTGTTATTTATTTTCCCCGTCTCGCCGGCTGTCCGTGGCACCGCGTGCTCCTCAGCCTGCTCCTAGTACTGCCGCTCGGCGCCAAGGATGAAGCGGAGCGTGAATGGGATAACGTGGCGCGCCTCCGCCGCGAGGCCGGCCGTCCCGCCCGGCCGCAGCCCGTCGACCCGGTTCCCGCCGATCGCGCGGAGGCCGAACGGCGCCGTCGCGAACAGGAGGAAGGGTCCCGCCGGTTCCGCGCGGTCGCCCGCGCGGCTCGGGATTTCGCTGCACGCCACGCTTCCCACCCGCGGGCCGTAGACGCTGCCAAGGTCGCGATCATCGCCGATCTCGAGGGGATCTTGCCTCGGGATGGCCGCCACGCCGCTGACGCGCGCTCTGCGGCGGAGGCCTTTCGGCGCAACCCGCGCCACCCTGCCGCCGCGCGCGCCGAGGTCGCGCTCGTCCTCGAGCAACGGGAGATCAGCCGGCGGACCCTCGGTCACCCCTGGCACACTCAACCCGTACTGGCGGAGCAAATGCTCGACCGTCTGCGGGGGGAATTCGGGGACCAGCCGGAGCTCTGGCAGGCCGGATTGACCCTCGCGGAGGCGGCGGGGTGTGACGCCGGTCGCGAGGCTGCCCATCGGGTCTATCAGGCTCCGGGTGCCGCGCCCGGCCTGCGGGCCGCAGCGCGTCAGGTGCTTGAGAGATACGCGCTGGTGCGTGAACCCCTTGCTTTCACGCTCACGCCGGCCGGGGGCCGCCCGACCGCGCTGGAGCGTCTCGCTCCGGAGCGCACGGTCCTCTGCCTCTACGATGCGGAGCGCCAGCCGCTCGGTCCCCCTGGGCTGCACGCTCTGGCGGAGCGCCCCCCGTCCCGGGTGGGCTGGATCTACGTGGCCGTGGGTCGGCCCGCCCCCATCCCGAAAGGGGCCCGGGTGCGGCCGCGACCCAACGGCGTACTCTGCCTTGAGCCCGCCGGCTGGCGCAGCCCGGTGGTGTCTACGCTGCGAATCAACCAGCTGCCGTACGCCTTCGTACTCGACGAACGTCAGCGCGTCTCGGGTTACGGGCGTCTCAGTGAAATCCCGGCTCTGCTCGCGGGTATCGGCCGCCCGATCTTGCCGTGAACCTTCTCCGCTATCTTTCGCCGGCGGCCCGGGCCGCCGGTTGGTTTGGCCTCGCCCTTCTCCTGCCGCGGCCGCTCCCCGCCAACGACCTAGTCTGGCACGCGCTGGTCCCGCCGTCCGGCGTCACCGCGGGCGGCGTGGCCGAACTCGTGGCCGAACTCGCCAACGCGGGCGAAGACCCCTGGGGGGAAGCCCACTTCCTGATCGCCCGGAACTTGGCCGGCCAGATGCTCGCGGTCGCCGACCTTGCCGGGATCGAGCCTGGGCAACGCGTCCGGCGCACCCTGCGTTTCCCTGCCCCTCCCGTGGGGCCGGGGCACACCGTGATCGTGCAGGGTCTGGAGCGGGACGTCGCCTGGTTCGGGGAGCCGCGGTCGGTCACTTTTGCGGTCCAGCCCCGGCCACCGTACCTCGGGATGCAACTGTCCGCGGCGACCTTCGACGCGCTCGCGCCGGCCCGCCTCAGCACCACCGATGCCGTGACCTCCGCCGCGCCCTACCGGCTCCGCGCCAAGGTCATCGACGGTTCCCGCTGGGGCTGGCACGCTGCCAACCTCTGGAACCGCAACGGCGAGCCGCTCGATAACCCGCCGCCGCCCGGCACTTACCCCGAGTGCGTTCTCTACTGGGTGCGTTACCACGGGCTCACTGGCGCTGTACTCGAAATTGGACCGGAGCGGCGGACCGCCATCACCGTGGCGGGCGGCGTCTCCCTGGCGAGCCAGTGGTTCCACGCGAGCCAGCCACCCCGGATTACCTCCACCGAGAACTTCGCCGGATCCCCCTACCGGCTCCTCGCCACCTTCCGCGACGAACTTGGTTTCACCTGGGAGACTTCGCCCGGGTTCAACAACCTCGGGCAGCCGCTTACCAATTTGCCCCCGGCCGGAACCTACCAGGTCACCCTCCAATGGCGGCGCTACGATGCTGCCCTCCGACTGACCAGCTCCGGCCCCGCCCGCGAGGTCGGGGTTACGATTACTGACGGTCCCCAGCCCGTTCTGCAGGTCGCGGGGGTGATTGCCGGCGAGCCCGTCTGGGATGACGCGCTCGGGGACTGGTCCGCGGAGCTCGCAGTGGTGCGGCACGCCTTTAGCGTCGCGGGACCAGGCGTCCTGCGCGTGCGGGCGACGGCGAGCTCTGGCGCGGAAATGCTCTTGAATGTTTACGACGGTGCCGGCTCGCCCCTGCGGTCCGGCAGCGGCGGCCTCGAACTGCCAGTCACCTCGGGAACGTACGCGCTCACACTCACGGCCGATCATGAGACGGACTTCGCGGCCGCCGTGGAGTTGTTCCCTTACGCCCTCTCCCCGCGGCTCACCGGTACGGAGGCGGTGAGCGCCCGCGTGAACGTCGCCCTCGCGGTGCCGGCGGTTGCGGCCACCGGCGCGGCCCCGATCGAGTTCGCGGCCGCGCGCTCTGGTGAGCCCAACGGCCTCCCCGCCGGATTACGTCTAGATGCTCGAACCGGGGAACTCACCGGGACTCCGATCACACCTGGCACGTATCGGGTCTGGGTCACCGCCCGCAACGCCGCGGGCGCGGCCGGCCGCTGGCTTACGGTGACCGTCGTCCCTCGGTACCCGCCCGTGATCGTTTGGCAGGGAATGGAGGGGCCGGAATCAGGCGTGTTACGACCGGATTGGAACCAAGCGCTCGCTGCGCGGCTCGAAGCTCCGGCGGCCGGGTCAGCCCCGCCTACGGGGCGCCTCTCCTACACCGCGGAACGCATCCCACCGGGCGGAGGCACCCCCGTCGGGCTGGCCGTGCCGGCGGAGTTGCCCATGACCCTCACTGCGCTGACGGGTGAGATCCGCGTGACCGCGCGTTATGCCGGCGATGCGGATTACGAGCCGGCGACGCGCACGGTGTCGTTCGTGGTGCCGGACCGCTCGCCGCCGCAGCCGCCGGTCGCCGCGGGCTTCCAGGCGAATGCGGTCGGGAGCACGGGCTTCGCGCTCGCCTGGGCGCCCTTCACGGACGGGGCCGGGGCCGCCGGCGGCCGGCCGGCGCAAGGCATCACCTACGAGGTGGAGCTCGACCTCGGGGTCCGGCGCGTGACGACGGCGGTGCCCGCAGTCTCCTTCAACGGCCTGGCCCCGGGCTCGACGCATCACGTGCGGGTGCGGGCCCGGGATGCGGCGGGCAATGTCAGCGGCTGGCTGGCGGGCGGGTTCAGCGTGGCTCTGCCGGCGGTCGACCCCGAGCCCGGGACCGGCCCGGTCTGGCTGGACGTCAACGGCGACGGAATCCGCGACGAGCTGATCCCACCTGGGCCGACGTTTGGATGGTTCGCCGCTGAGGTTTACGAGGATTGGGTGCGCTACACCGATTGGACCTGGGCGCGCGTGCCGGAGCTGGGGCTTTCCTGGGCAGAGGGCTGGAGCCTCTACGTCGGCGGAAGCTGGCAGTTAGTGCCGGATGAGCAGATCCATGAGGTACTCCTGATCCGGCCTGGATTTCACTTCCTCGCCCGACCGGGGTACGACTACACCGTGGGTTGGCAGGTGGGGTCGCCGCCGAGTGGGTCGCCCCCGCGCCGGCTCGCATTTTTCCCGGCGGCGGAGTTCGCCGTGCCTGGGCCCGCCGCGGAAAGTATCACCGCGGAGATGCTGGCAGGAGAATTCTTCCCGGCCGCAGCCCTGCAGGCGTTCCCCCCGCACCTCGTGCGCCTTGGGCGACCGCTGACCACGGCCGGATGGCGCGGCCGCACGGCGACCCTAGGCTCTAGCCGCGGGGGTGGCGGGGTGCTGCCCGTTGTATTGGGTGCGGGCGGCGGGGTTCGGATCGACGTCTCCGATGTCGTCGGTGGGCTACTCCAACTCGGACCTCGCGTGGCGTGGGAGGTGTGGGACGGGCTCACCCGGATCGCCGGCGGCCTCGGTGCGGGCGGCACTTTGGAACTGGGCCTCAACGCCACGGGGCGCTTTCAGCTCGGGCTGCGCCTGGATGACGCGACCACTGTCTGGTGCACTCTCGACGTGGCGCCGGCCCCGACCGGAACCCTGCGCGTCCCCGAAAGGATTTGGATCAATGAGGACGACGATTCGGGCGAAGCCGGGGGAACGGACATCCCGGGCCGGGGCACGCCCGATCATGCGGACGCCGGGCCTTTCCCGGGTCGGGTGGATGGAACTCGGGACCTAGTGGATTTTTTCCCTGTTCGTCTGTTCCTCCGCGAGCTCGTGGCCGCGTACCCGCCCTCCGCCGGGTTCACCTACCGGCTGAGCCAGGCGGACGCGGCGCTGAGCTTCGCGTACACGAATCTCACCGTGGAGCAGGCTGAGGTCTGCCTAGATCGAGTGCTGGCGACTGGGTTTGGCGACGACTTCATGCGCCCGCCGGGCGAGGCAACGACGCGCGTGGTGACCGCCGAAGGAATCGTGCTGGGCCGGTCGTTTGTCGAACTGGCTGGTCGTCCGGGCGGTGCGGTCCTCTTGGTGGAAGGCCGGAGCGAGACGCGCGCGCCCTTGCGGCTCATCGTCCTCGATCGCAAGGGGGAAGGGGTGGCGACGCTGGAGGCACCGGTCCGCGTCGTGCCGGTTGAGCGGATGTACCGCGTACTTAACCTCCGGAGCGCGGCGCGTAACGCTAACGGAAGTCCCCACTTCCCTTCGCTCCTCGGTCCGGGCACGAACCTAGCGGACCCCGGCGAGCCCTGGCCGGACGCGCTGACCCATGGGCGGCATCTGCTTTGGATCCACGGATTCTCGATCGATGGCGAGGAGGCGCGGGGCTGGGCAACGGAGACTTTCAAGCGGCTCCACCGGCTCGGTAGCCGCGCGCGTTTTGTGGCGGTGCTTTGGCCGGGGGATACAGGATTAGATTACCATCAGTCCGTCTTCCACGCGTTCCAGGCCGGTGATGCTCTCGCGCCGGCGCTCGCGGCGGGCGGCATCGGCGGGGATATCGCGGTGTTGGCGCACAGCCTCGGCAACTTGGTAGCGAGCCAGGCGATCGCGGCGGGCGGTTTAGCGGTGAGCCGCTACCTGATGTTAAACGCAGCGGTGCCCGCAGAGGCCTACGACGCGAACCCGGATGGAAACTTGAAGGGTCAAGCTGCGCCAATGACGCACGAAACTTGGCGTTCCCTGCCCGCCGTTACGTATGCGGCCCGTTGGCACGAGCTCTTTTCCGCGGCGGCCGGCGACGCCCGGGCGTCGCTTACGTGGCGGGGCCGGCTCGCCCGGGCATTGCCCGCGGCCGTGAACTTCTTTTCACCGGGAGAGGAGATCCTAGCGGCTCCGGAGTCCGGGAACGCCTCGCTGGCGGCGCTTATCGTCCGGCAGGGATTCGCCGTCACGCGTGGTTCCTGGGTCATGCAGGAATTCGCCAAGGGCGCCAGCCTCGGCGACTCGCTGGCCGCGCTGGTGTTTAGCCGCCTGCAGGCGGGGTGGGGCCCCAGTGTTAACTACTGGCCGGGCTTCTCGCCTTCCCCGGATCCGAGGCTCGAACCCTACTTCGCACCCTTCCTAGAGGCTGATCTCCACCACCGTGATCCGCTCCGAGCGTCAGCCGCCGCCAGCCGCCGTTTGGTCCAGTATGATGTTCTCGCCCGAGGCATTCCTGCCTTGTCCTTCGGCGCGGCGCTGCAACCGCTCGAACCCCTCGGGGCGGGGCGAAATCTGGATCTGGAACAGATTGGGCGCCTGCCCGGCTTCTGGCCCGAAGAGCCCCGTGGGTTGGACCATCGCAACCGCGCCCGCTGGCTCCACAGCGACTTCCGCGCGGTGGCGCTCCCCTACGTCGCGCCGCTCTATCGGCAAATTCTCCTCCAAGCCCGCCTGCTGCCATGATCACCCGTCTCGTGAGATTTTTCGTTAGTATCGTCGCTGGGGCATCCGCCGGTGAACTGCGGATCCTAGTCCTCGACGAGTCCAGCCAACCGTTCGCCGGCGCCCGCGTGACGGTCGTATTCACAACCCCGGAATTCGGGGCCGAGCAGGTGCGCTCCGGGGTGAGCGATCTCGCCGGCGCTTTCGTCGCGCG
>SYDD01000172.1 GCA_005786775.1 Opitutaceae bacterium | reverse complement strand
GTAACCTTGACAAAACGCGAACGTCTTCCGCTGCTGAACCACGGAGTTACTCCAATCAAAAACACAATGAACCATCGTAATCTCACCGTAGCGGTCCTCGCCGCCGTGCTCAGCCTCCCCGTCGCCCTCGTCGGCGCCGAAGAGAAGAAGAAGGGTGGCGGTTTCGCCGCTATGGACACCGACAAGGATGGCAAGGTCTCCAAGAAGGAGTACGTTGCCGCCCAGAAGGACGCCGCCAAGGCCGAGTCCCGCTTCGCCCAGCTGGACACCGACAAGGACGGCTTCCTGACCCAGGCCGAGATGGCCGCGGGCCAGAAGAAGAAGGACAAGTAATCCTTCCCTTCGGAAAGCTTGAGGCGGCCCTTCCGGGTCGCCTCTTTTTTTTGCCCGAATGGGAGGCGGGGCAAACGCCTCCCGCCGCCTCTCCCTGCTCAGACCGGCCCGGGGCGCACCACCAGTTGCAGCGAAAGCTCCGGCCGAAAACGGTCGCGCGCAAAGGCGGCCAGCATCGGGATGCTCACCCCCTCGACCTTCGCGTCGTACTGGCGCCAGTCGTTGATGTCGAACCCCTGCAGCGCGTTGAGGCCGGCCTGCATCGCCCGGGCCGACGGCGTCTGCAGGCTCTGGCGACGCGCGGCCTTGAGGCGCGTCTGGCACCGGGCGAGTTCCTCCGCGTCAACCCCGCCGGCGGCGACCCGCGCGATCTCCGCGTCGATCTCCGCCAGCACCTCCGCCTCTTTCCCCGGCTGCGTGCCCGCGAGGAAGGAAAACATCCCGGAACGCAGCCCGGTGACCCGCGCGGAGCGCACGAAGTAGGCAAGGCCCTTGTCCTCCCGCACGCGTTCGAACAGCCGCGAGGCCATCCCGCTCAGGCACTCGTCCATCACCTCCCCGGTGTGGAAGTCCGCCGCGTGCAGCTCCGGACCGGGATAGGCCCGCAGCACGACCGCCTGCTCCCGGGGCTGGAACTCCACGAAGGCCCCGCGCTCCGCAGGGAGGGAGACCGCCGGCACCGTCGCGCCCGTGCCGCCGCCAGCGGGCAAGCGGGACAAAAGCCGCTCGAGCGGGCGCCGCAAGGCCACGGGATCAAAGTCGCCGGCGACCGCCAGCACGGTGTTGCTCGCCAACGCCAGCCGGCGGTGCAGCACCCCAAGGTCCGCCGGGGTGAGCGCCTCCACGCCCGCGATATCCCCGGATGCATCCAGCCCGAGGGGATCCGCGCCGAAAAAGCGCCGGCGCAGCCGCTTGCGGGCCCAAGTCACCACATCGTCGTCGTCCTGACGAAGCGCCGCCACCTGGGCGTCGCGTTCGAGCCGGAAGGTGCCCTCGCGGAAGGCGGGCGCCAACACCGCCTCGGCCAACAGCTCGACCGCCAAGGCCGCCTCGTTCGGCAACACCTCCACCGCGAGCCCGAGGCTGTTGTTGCCGCAGAAAGGATAGAGCGCGCCGCCCACGGACTCGATCGCCCGCGCCACCTCGGCGGCGGAACGGCGTCGCGTGTCCTTGGTGAGCAGGGTCGAAAGCAAGGCGGTCGCGCCACGGCGGTCCGGCGCCTCGAACAAGGGACCTCCCGGAAGCAGCAGACGCAGATGGAGGTTGGGCAGGCGGGAATCAGGCTGCAGCAGGAGCCGGGCGCCATTGGGCAGACGCGTCTCGGTGAAGTCCGGCAGCGCGGCGCGCCGTACGACCGGCCTGCCGCCCACCCCGGCCGCGGCCGGACCGGTCGAAACCGCGATCAGGCTGGCTTCACCAAGGTAACGCGCGGCGGCGGCCTGCAGCGAACGGCCGGTGACCCGGGACAACTCACCAAAGTAAGTCCGGCCGTGGTCGAGATCGCCCACCACCACCTCGGCGGCGCCCAACCGCGATGCCTGACCGCTCATCGTCTTGCGGGAATTGATCTCCCCCACCACGAGCTGTCGACGCGCCTTGTGCAGATCGGCCGCCGGAACAGGATGTCCCAGGTAGCCGCGCAGCGCCCGATGGATGGCCGCCTCGGCCCGGGACCGCTTGTCCGGATCACAGGTGTAGGAGACGCAGAACAGGCCGCTGGAACCCGGATTCCAGGCGCCCGCGTCGATCTGGTGGACCAGCCCGGCACGGTCCCGCACCTCGCGCCAGAGCAGGGAGCTTTCGCCTTGGCCGACCACCGCGGCCAGCAGGTCCAGCGCCGGGGCATCGGCGTGGGTCAGCCCCGGGATGGGCCACGCGAGGATCGCCCGGCAAACCTCGACCTCCTCCACCCGGTGCTCGCGACGGGGGGCGAGCTGCCGTGGCTCGGCGGGCACCAGCACCGGCGCCAACCGGCGCCGCGGAACCGCGCCAAAGTGCCGCCCGATCTCCGCGAGGATCGCGGAGGGGTCCACGTCACCCACCACAACGACCACCAGGTTATCGGGCACGTAACGCTCGCGGTAGTAGGCCAAAAGTTCCTCCCGCGAGACCGCAGCGAAGACATCCCGGTGCCCGATGATCGGATGCCGGTAGGGGTGCTCGCGGAAGGCCGTGGCGAATAGCGCGTCCCAGAGCCGGTTGTCGGGATCGTCGCGCGTCATCGCGATCTCCCGCAGGATCACCTCCCGCTCCTTGACCACCTCTTCCTCCGGGAGCGTGGAATGCAGGACGGCGTCGGCGAGGACGTCCACCGCCACGCCCGCGTGCTCGCTGGGCAGGTCGACGTAATAGACGGTCCGGTCGTAGGTGGTGTAGGCGTTGAGGTATCCCCCGTGGGCCTGGATCGTGGCGCTGATTTCACGCCCGGCGCGCCGCGCGGTACCCTTGAAGAGCATATGCTCCAGAAAGTGCGAAAGACCCCCTCCCAGCTGAGCCCCCTCGTGCACGCTGCCGGAGCGAACCCAGACCTGCACGGAGGCCAGGGCTGCGGCGCTATCCGGCTTGAGCACGACGACCACGCCATTCGGCAGCACCACGCGCTGCACCGGCTCCCGCCAGAAGGCCTCGAGCAGGGCGGTGTCCGGGGTTGCGCGCGCCGACCTTCGCAGCGCGGACCGGCGGCGCTTCATGCTGCGCCCCGGGCCCGGGGACCGGAGGCACCGCGCGGGCGGCGGGCGGGCAGGAAGGGTTTGACGAAGGCTTCGTCGAACTCAAAGACCTCCTCAAAGTCCTCGCGGCGGTCCTGATCGGTCTTCGAGAACATATTATATTCGATGAGGTTGAATACGATTTCCCCGAAGTCGGCACAGCGGTGGATACCCCAGGCGTTGAGGACGGTCTTGGTCAGGGGCCCGAACTGATCGAGGGCGTAGACTCGGAGCCCGTGGAGCAATTCCGGTCCGGAAACGTGTCGGGAACGACCCACGCGCGAGGCGTCTCGTTTTTGAAGGTCTTTGACCGTGTGGTCCAGCCCGAGCCGCACGAATTCGTAAGCCTTTCGGTCGAAGCGCGCGTCCTCCTTGCAGATGAGCGCGACTACTTCGCTGAAGTCGGGAGTTTCCATGCTTCCCGCCCGAATAGGCACACCCGGCGGTAGGGTGCAATCCCGCACCGCGCGAATTTCAAGCGTGAAACTCCCGGCATTTTGAACCGTCTAGCCTGTCGCGATCGCTCATGCCTCCCTCCCTACCCTCCACCGAGAGCCCGCAGCCAGACGACGGCTCGTCCTTGCCGGAAAACGACCCGCGGTTGATCCTTGCCACGGCCCGACTGAAGTCGGCCGGGTTACGCGTGACTCAACCGCGCATGACGATCCTTGAGGCCCTCTGCCAGCAGCGCAGCCCGGTCTCGATCGAGCAACTCCACGCCGGCCTGCCGGCGGGTGCCTGCGATCTCGTGACCGTCTACCGCTGCATGGCAGCCTTCGAGCGGGCCGGCCTCGTGCGCCGCGCGGTGATTCACCAGGGAACCTCACTGTACCAGGTAGCGTTCGGACAAGCCGAGACCTACCACGTGGTTTGCCGCGCCTCCGGGAACCTCGAACTCCTCTCTCCGGAGGTTTCCCGCGAACTACAAAGAGCCGTCGCCGCGGCGCGCGAAGAGCTGCGCGCCAAGGGCTATCTGGAGATTGCCTACATGCTAGAGTTTTCCGGGGTCGCGCCCCGGTCGTGAGTAGGGTGCTAGCCCGCTTACCGGGCGGCGGCGAAGCGCGCGGCGACCCGATCCCACGCCACTACGTTCCAAAACGCGGCGACGAAGTCCGCCCGGCGGTTCTGGTACTGCAAGTAGTAGGCATGCTCCCAGATATCTAGCCCGAGTAGCGGGACTGCGCCTTCCATCAGCGGTGAGTCCTGGTTGGCGGTAGACGAGACCTCGAGTCGACCGCCTTTGATGGTCAACCACGCCCAGCCGCTCCCGAACCGCTTCATCGCGGCATCGGTAAACTGAGCGCGGAAGGTGTCCAATGAGCCGAAGCGCTCCTGCAGCGCCGCTGCCAAGGGGCCCGACGGGGCTCCGCCGGCCCGCGGGGCGATCACGTCCCAGAATAGCGCATGATTGAGGTGCCCGCCCACATGATTGCGCACCGCGGTGCGGATGGTCTCCGGCACCGCCGCGAGATCCCTCACCAGATCCTCGGCGCTCTTGGTCCTCAACGTCGGATGGGACGACAGCGCCGCGTTCGCGCTCGTGATATACGTTTGGTGGTGCTTGGAGTGGTGGATCTCCATCGTCCGGGCATCGAAATGGGGCTCCAGCGCAGCGTAGGTGTAAGGTAGGGCCGGCAACGCGAATGGCTGGGGCGTACCGGCGGTGGCCGCGGCGGCGACCCGGGTAGCGCCCGGGAGCACCGCGAGGCCGGCCCCGAGCGTCTTAACCAGCTTACGGCGGGAGAGGGTAACGAGGGAATCCATCGCGCGACCGTAGCATGGGCACAGCGCGGCGCAAGTGGCAGCCGCAAACCCGGCTCCAACCTTGCCAAAGCCACGTCCGCCACCGCAGCGTGCTCCCAGCACTGATGAAACCCCGTCTCTCCCGTCGCGACGCCCTCCGCTCCCTCGCGGGCGCGGCCAGCCTCTCTGCCCTTCGGGCCAATGCCGCCACGTCCGCCGCCGCTCCAGGCCGCGTCCGCCACTCCGCCTGCAAATGGTGCTACAAGGATATCACCCTCGACGCCTTCTGCGCTGCCGCTCGAGAGATCGGCCTCGAATCGGTGGAACTACTCAATCCGGCCGATTTTTCGACCCTCACCCGTCACGGGCTCCATTGCGCGATGGTAAGCAATCCGACCGGAAAGACCCCCGCCGGGGTCACGGTTGGCGGGATCACCAAGGCCTTCAACCGCCCGGAACACCATGATACACTCGTCGCGCTTTACGAACGCCGGATCCCCGAGGTCGCGGCGGCCGGCTTCGAGAACCTGATTTGCTTCTCGGGCAACCGCGACGGCCTCGACGACCAGCAGGGGCTGGAGCACTGCGCGGCCGGCCTGCGCCGCCTGGTGGCTACCGCCGAGAAGCATCGAGTGACCCTCGTCATGGAGTTGCTTAACTCCAGGGTGAACCACCCCGACTACATGTGCGACCGCACGGCGTGGGGCGTGGAACTGTGCCGGCGAGTCGGCTCCGAGCGCTTCAAGTTGCTCTACGACATCTACCACATGCAGATCATGGAGGGCGACGTCATCCGCACGATCCAAGCGAATGCCGCGTGCATCGCCCATTACCACACGGCAGGTAACCCCGGTCGTCACGAGTTCGAGCCGCAGGACGCGCAAGAGCTGAACTATCCGGCGATCATGCGCGCCATCCTAGCGACGGGCTATCGGGGCTTCGTCGGCCAAGAATTCCTGCCCACCCGCGACCCGCTGGCCTCGCTTCGCGCGGCGGTGCGTCTCTGCACGGTCTGACCCCCGCGCCCTAAACCTCGCGACCCAAAGCGCGCGCGAGCAGGTTGCGCGTCATTCGCTGGACCCGCTCGTCCGGGCCGTGGGGACGGCTCCAGTGCGACCAAGGTAGAACGTGTCCGGGCGGCGACGACATCGCCTGTGCCCACCAGATCGTGGAGGCGTTGAACACAAAGTTGCCCTTCGGGCCGGGATAAAGGGTAGCCGCCCACTGTTGAGGCCGCACCCCACTGACCCAGGCGGTGCCGGCCGCCACCACCTCGAGCCCGGGGATCTCGGTCGCCGGCTGCCCGTGGTACTCCCAACCGATGAGGCCGGGAATACTCTCGCCCGCCTGCATCCCAGTGCCGGCAAACAGCCAGTGCCCCGGCAGGCGGCAGGTCCAGTCGCCGCCGCCGTTGATCGGCTCCACATTGCGCGCCCCCATCAGCAGGCCTTCGTCGGGACCGCGGTGGGGGAAAGGCCCGTGGCGTTCGTGCCGCTCGCGGGCGTAGGGCTGTTCGCCCCCAAACGGGCCGCCGCGAAAAATGATGCGGTTCGGCCGCCCATCGTGCGCGGGGCGGAACGGCGTGACCCAGCACACCGAGTTGCCACAGAGGAATAGCAGGCTCACGCCGGAGTCGCGCAGCCGCTCCACGCTCCGATATTGCCGGATGTCCCAGTACTCATCGTGCCCCACACTGAGGAAGGCGCGGCAGCGCAGTGCCCGGTCAGGAGTCAGCAGATCGCTGTTGGAGCAATAGGTGACGTCATAGCCGTGCTGCTCCAGCCAATAGGCCAGCGGGAACTCGAAGCAAAGCCACTCGCCGGAACCCACCGTGCGTGGATCATTGACGACGCCGCTCCACTGCGCCTCGCGGCCGTAAGGGCGGTCGAAGCTCACGTCGGCCCAAGGCCCCTGGTTACCCTTGGGGTGCGTGTAGACGGAAAACCGGTTCG
The DNA here is from genome assembly GCA_005786775.1 of Opitutaceae bacterium. Lineage (GTDB taxonomy): Bacteria > Verrucomicrobiota > Verrucomicrobiia > Opitutales > Opitutaceae > ER46. The sequence goes on along the minus strand of SYDD01000172.1, from coordinate 1,183 downwards.
GCCAACGATTGTAGGCCTGCCACGTGTTGTCCGAGCACTGAAAGAGGATGTCCGCGGGGCGGTCGTCCCGCACGATAAAGACGATGTGGCTCTGCCAGTATGGCTCGTCCGCCGCGGCCGGGATCGTCGTGAGCCGGCCAAGGTAGACCCCGCTGACCCAGTCCGCCGGGATGGTAACGGTAACGGAGGGCTCCCACCGGCACTCGTGGAGGTTCTTGTCGCCAGGGGCCGGCGTCGGCTGGGTACGGGTCTCCAGCGGTCCCAACTCGGCCACCTTGCGCGCCCCGCGGCCGCCATAGTAACCCGTCCGGAACAGTTCCAGCCGCACCGGCCGAGGCGGATTCGTCGAGATCATCACCTCGATCCGGTCGCCCGCCTGCACGCTCTGGTGTGAGCAATAGCCCTCGACCGCGGGCGAGCGGAACCCATCTTGGTCGACTCGCACCCGGGTCAGCTGCCAGTCACGGGACCCCTCGCGCGCGTTTTCCGCCGCGATGCTTCCGGCACGGCGGGAGGTCGAAGCGGCTGCGGCGGCCGCAGGTGCGCCGGCCAGCAGGACGGCGGCCCCGGTCTGCAGGAATTCGAGGCGGGAGAGCGGGGGCGTGGCGGGGCGGGACATAACCCAGCGAGGCACGTTTCCGCGGCGGTCGTAAAGCGGTTTCCCACCACGCCCACCCGCGGGGGCAATCGCCCAGACGCCAGACAAAGGCGCTTTCACCCTTGCGGGAAGCGGACTTCGGGGCTTTCCATCGACGCTTACCACCCCGCGATCGCCGGCGAAATTCCGTGCCGGGCCGGCCGCGATCCTGAAACAACTATGAACCTGCCCCCGTCCCGCCGGATCCTTCCCGGCCTTATCCTCGGCCTCGCGGCCGCGCTGCCGTCCGCCTCCGCCCTCCAGCTCTCGGAAGGGGAGCTCAAGGTAAGCTTCGATTCCACGCTGTCCTTCGGCGGTCTCTACCGACTGCAGAATCCGGACCGGAATTTGTACGGCCTCACCAGCACCTTCCAAGGTTCGCCGGGGGCGCAGAATTCGGTCAACTCCGACGACGGCAATCTCAACTATGGCAAGGGGTGGGTTTCCCAGCTGCTCAAGGGCAACCACGACCTCGAGGTCCGTTACGGCAACTTCGGAGCGCTGGCCCGCGGTTACTGGTACAATGACTTCAAGGCGGACCAGACG
>SYDD01000171.1 GCA_005786775.1 Opitutaceae bacterium | reverse complement strand
GCCCGAATGCGGCACGAGGGGGCGGATGGGATCTACCTGTTCAACTGGATGGACAGCCAAACGCGGCCGGTCAGCGCGACCGATTATGCGCGCTTGCTACGCGAGGGCCTCGAGCCCGCGGCGCTGGCGGGCAAGTCGCGCCGGCACGTCGTGACCTACCGCGACACCGTGCCGCGGGGCTTCCCGGCCGGCGTCCAGCTGCCGCTCCCCGCCCGCCCCGGTGGCACCATTCGCCTCGACGCGGGCTCCGGCGCAGGCAACGGAGAGGCGTGGCTGGTCGCAGGACTGGCGGAACGGCCGGGCATCGCCACCGCCCGACTGCAGGCGACCCTCGATGGACAGGAGCTCACCGCGGGAACGGATGGCGGGGACCAAGCGCCCCGCGGCGGTGTGGCCCGCGCCGTGCGTTTCCGTTTACCCGCGGGGAGGCTGGGGCCCGGGGAGCGGGAGATCCGGCTTGCGCAGGCGGACGATGGCCCACCGCAGGAGATCGTCTGGGTCGAATTCGCCGTGCCGGGCGCGCCCTGAGCCGGCCCAGGCGCGCAAAAAAACTTCACGGGGAACGCAGTGGCGGCTTGCACGGCCCGCCGCGGGACCGTTGGCTCCGCCCGACCTTTTCATGCCTGCCCGTATTGCCGCCCCACTGCACCGTCCCCTCACCGCGCTGGCCCAGTGGATTGATTCCGATTACACCCCGGGGGATCCGGCCGCGCTGCGGCAGGAGCCGGACCGCGTGGATTGGATGCGCTGCCTGCCCTTCCTCATCCTGCATCTCGGCTGTCTCGGCGTGATCTGGGTCGGGGCGAGCGCGGTGGCGGTGTGGACCGCGGTCGCCCTCTACTTCGTGCGGATGTTCGCCGTCACCGGCATCTACCACCGGTACTTCTCGCACAAGACCTACAGCACGTCGCGCGCGGGCCAGTTCCTGCTCGCGCTCTGGGGCGGCACCACGGTGCAGCGCGGCGCGCTCTGGTGGGCCTACCATCACCGCCACCACCACCAGCATTCGGACGACCCGGAGGACGCCCACTCGCCGCACGTGCACGGCTTCTGGTGGTCGCACATCGGCTGGATCACGAGCCGGCGCAATTTCCCAACCGACTACTCGACCATCAAGGACCTCGCCCGCTACCCCGAGCTGGTGTGGCTGAACCGGTTCGACACCGTGGTGCCGCTCCTCTTCGCCCTCGCGGTGTTTGGTACCGGCGAGTTGCTCGCGGTCCACGCGCCGGGGCTGGGCACGAACGGCTGGCAACTGCTCGTCTGGGGCTTCTTCATCAGCACCACCGCCCTGTTCCACGGGACGGCCTGCATCAACTCGATGGCCCACCTGATGGGCCGGCGCCGCTTCAACACGACCGATGACTCGCGCAACAGCTTCATCCTGGCCCTGATCTGCCTCGGGGAGGGCTGGCACAACAACCACCACCGCTATCAGTCCTCCACCCGCAACGGCTTCTACTGGTGGGAGATCGACATCACCTAGTACGGCCTCAAGGCGCTCTCCTGGACCGGCCTCATCTGGGGCCTCAAGGCGGTGCCGAAGTCCGTGATGGAGGAGGCGGCCCGCGCCGACCACGCGCACAGCATCGTGGCCGCCCGCCGGGCCCGCGAGGTGCACCTCGACGTCTCGCCGCTGAGGCGGGTCGTGCCCGCCGCCGCCGCCATCGCCGTCGCCACCGCCACCGCCGCGGGGACGAAGCTGCCGGAAAAGGCTGACGGCGCTCCGGCCACTGAACGCGCGACGGACGCGCGGCCGGAGACCCGCTGAGGCCGGCCTTCCGGGCCGCGGCCTCCCCTGAGCGCAACCGCTCCCGCCCGTGTCCTCCCTCGCCATTGTCGGCTCCGGCATCGCCGGTCTGGGCTGCGCGCACTTCCTGCGCCACACGCACGACGTCACGGTCTTCGAGCAGGACCCGAGGGTCGGCGGGCATTCCCACACCGTCGACGTGCCCGAACCGGGCACGGGCCGGGACGTCGCCTTCGACACGGGGTTCATGGTGTTCAACCTCGTCACCTACCCGCACCTCACCCGGCTGTTCCGGGAGCTGGCGGTGCCGGTGAAGCCGACCTCGATGTCGTTCAGCGTCCGGCACACCGGCAGCGGACTCGAGTACTGCGGCTCCTCGCTGAACCACCTTTTCGCGCAGCGGCGTAACCTGCTGCGGCCGCGGTTCTGGCGGCTACTGCGGACGATCAACCGCTTCAACGGTGAGGCGGTCGCCGCGCTGGAGGATCCCGCAGCTGGGGCGGAATCGCTCGGGGAGTTCGTGCGGCGCCGCGGCTACGGCCAGGACTTCCTCGATCTTTACCTGGTGCCGATGAGCTCCGCGGTATGGAGCACGCCCCCCGAGCTGATGCTGGCCTTCCCGGCCACCACCCTCCTGCGCTTCTTCCACAACCACGGCTTCCTCGGGCTGCGCACCCAGCATCCCTGGTGGACGGTCGACGGCGGCTCCCGCGCCTACGTGGAGAAGCTGACCGCGGGCTGGCGCGACCGCATCCGCACCGGCTGCCCGGTGACGCGCGTGCGCCGCGCCGCCGGCGGCGTGGAGCTGACCACGGGCAACGGGGCGACGGAGCGCTTCGAGCGGGTGATCCTCGCCTGCCACGGCGACCAGGCCCTGCGGCTGCTGGCGGATCCCACCCCGGCCGAGCGGCGCGTTCTGGCCGAGTTCCACTACCAGCCCAATCCCGCGACCGTGCACACCGACGCGCGGGTGATGCCCCGGACGCGGCTCGCGTGGGCGAGCTGGAATTACGAGATCAACCAAGGGCCGGACGGCCGCGCGGCCACCGCGACCCACTACTGGATGAACTCGCTGCAGGGCGTCTCCGACCGGGAGAACTACTTCGTGAGCATCGGCCGCCCCGAGGCAATCGATCCGGCGCGCGTGCTGCGCCGGCTGGCCTACGAGCACCCCCTTTTCAGCCTGGGGGCGGTGCGGGCGCAGGCCGAGATTCCCGCCCTGAACGCCGCCGCCCAGGGGTCGACCGAGACCTATTTCGCGGGGGCGTGGCAGCGCTACGGGTTCCACGAAGACGGGCTCCTGAGCGCCGTCCGGGTGGCCGAACTGCTCCTGGGCGGCGATCCATGGGCGCAGCGCGGCTAAGCGGGCCGCCCCCGGAGATTTCACGATCGAGTCCTTGCCACCGGCGCCGCGGCCCGGTTGCGTCTTCCCGCTGCCGCCTCGCGCCCGCATCCGCCCCGACCCCGCGGAAGTAGACCCGACGCTGGTCCGAAGATGAAGTCCTGCCTGTACGAATGCGAGGTGATGCACGCGCGGTTCTCGCCGCGACGCCACCGCTTCGCGTACCGGATCTTCCTCTTCGCTCTCGACCTCGACGAGTTGCCGGAGCTGCCCCGGCGCATCGGCCTGTTCGGCCACAACCGGCGGCATCTCTACGCTCTTTACGAGAGCGACTTCCTGCCGGTGGACGAGCCGCGCCACCCCGTTGGGCCCACCCCCTCAGCCTCCACCCGGACCGCCCCCGGCGGGCTCAAGGGACGCGTGGCCGCGTACCTCCGGGACCACGGCATCGACCTCGCGGACGGGACCGTGCTGCTGGTCTCTCTGCCCCGGATCGCCGGCTACCTGTTCAACCCCGTCTCTTTTTACTTTTGCCGCGACCGGGACGGGCGGCCCCTTGGTGCCATCGCCGAGGTGACTAACACGTTCCGCGAGATGAAGCCCTTTTTCGTCCCGGCTGATCCGGCGGACGCGGTCCGCGGCGTGTTCCGGATCCGGGTGCCCAAGCAGTTCTACGTGTCTCCCTATTCCGACGTAGACGTCGCTTTCGACTTCCACCTGCGCCTACCAGGGGACCAAATCGCGATTCGCATCGACGACTACGTCGGCGAGGAGCGCACCCTCACCAGCACCCTGGCCGGTCCGTGCCGTGCGCTCACCACCGGCCGGCTCGCCTGGTTTACGCTCAAGTATCCGTTGCTGACGCTCCGCGTCATTTCCCTCATCCATTGGCACGCCCTCCTGCTGTGGGCGAAGCGCGTGCCCTGGTTCGCGAAGGCGGCGCGCGCCGCCGACCAGCGGGACCTTTACCGGCCCCACTCCTCCCTCAAGCCCACCCCCGTCCCGTCCGCCCCGTCCGTGTCATGAGTTCCCCCTCCACCACCGTCTCCCCCGGGACAGCCGCCGCCGCCCGCGCCGCCGCCCCCTCCTTTAGCCGCCGCCTCGTGCTCGACGCCCTCGCGGGGATGGACCGCGGGTGCCTGCGGCTGGAATTGCCCGGCGGCGGCGCGCACGTCATCGGCGACCCGGCCGGACCCGGCCCCCACGCCCTCATCCGCGTGCGCCGCGAGGCCTTCTTCCGGAAATGCTTCTGGTCGGGTGACATCGGCTTCGGCGAGTCGTTCGTGGACGGCGACTGGGAGACGCCGGACCTCACCGCCGTGATCGCACACTTCGTCCGTAACGTGGAGACGGCGCCTACCCTCTCGGGCTCCCAGCGGACTCGTGACTGGGCGCTGAACCTACTACGCGGCGCAAACCGCATCGGGCACCTGCTGCGCCCGAACACCCGAAGGATCGCGCGGCGCAACATCGCAGAACACTACGATCTCTCGAACGACTTTTTCGCCCTGTGGCTCGACCCGTCGCTGATGTACTCCTCGGCCCGCTGGCCCGCGGGCGCACCCGACCTGTCCCTCGAACAGGCCCAGCGCGAGAAGAACGAGGCGCTCTGCCGCCACCTGCGCCTGCAACCCGGCGACCGCGTGCTCGAGATCGGAACCGGCTGGGGCGGCTGGGCGCTGCACGCCGCCGGCACCCACGGCTGTCACGTAACCACCATCACCCTCTCGCCGGCGCAACACGAGCTCGCGTTAAGGCGCGTGGCGGCCGCAGGCCTAACGGACCGCGTCGACGTCCAGCTGCGCGACTTCCGGGATATGACCGGCCGCTTCGACAAGATCGTGTCCATCGAGATGCTCGAAGCGGTGGGTCACCGCAACCAGACGGTCTTCGCGCAGGCGGTCTCCCGCCTCCTCGCGCCCCACGGTCTTGTGGCGCTCCAGTTCATCACCTGCCCGGACGCGCGCTACGACGAGTTCCGCCGCGGGGTGGACTTCATCCAGAAGCACGTCTTCCCCGGCTCGCTGCTACTCTCGCTCAACCGGATGAACGGCCTGCTTGCAGACGCGGGAGGGCTCACGCTGCACGCGCTCGACGACTTCGGCACCGACTACGCGCGCACCCTGCGCCTATGGCGAGAGGCTTTCCACGCGCGCCTCGACGCGGTACGGGCCTTGGGTTTCGAGGACCGCTTCATTCGCAAATGGACCTACTACCTGTGCTACTGCGAGGCAGCCTTCGCCGGGCGCAACATCTCGGTCGTCCACACCTTGCACAGCCGCGCCAATAACCCTGCGCTCTGCGCCCGCCCCCTCTGATGGTCATCGCCCTCCGTCTCTTGTTCGTCCTAATCCTCGCCTCGATGCTCGGGGTGACCGTGTGGGCTAGCCTGCACACGCCGCTGTCGGAATTGCCGCGTACGGTCTGGGGTCATCCGTGGTTCATCGCCGCAATGGCCGACGCGTACTGGGGTTTCGTGACCTTCTACCTCTGGGTAGCGTGGAAGGAGCCTACGGCCGCGGCGCGTCTGCTGTGGCTCGTCGCGATCCTCGCGCTGGGCAATCTGGCGATGGCGACCTACTGCCTGCGGGAGCTCTTCCGCATCCCGGCGGACGGTTCCGTCGCGCCCGTCATCACGCGCGTAAACGCCGGCTCACCGGTGCTGCCCGCGCTACTCGCCGCCGCCGGCGTGGGCATTTACCTGCTCGCATGAGCTCGCCTTCCCCGGAACTCCCCCCGGGGTCGCCCGCCGGGGGCTTCTGGCGCCGGCGCCTGCTCGAGCCCCTGCGACGCCAGCTACTGCAGGGCGTGACCCCGCGAAAGCTAGCGGTGACCCTTGCCGTCGGCTCGGTCTGCTCGCTCTTCCCGTTCCTCGGCTTCACCTCGCTGCTAAACCTCGGCGTGGGCGTAGTGCTCCGGCTCAATCAGCCCCTCCTCCAGGGCTGGAACCAGCTCCTCGGCCCGCTCCAGCTGCTGCTGATTTTGCCCTACGTACGCGCCGGCGAGCTAATCTGGGGCGCGCCAGCGGGCGCCTTCACCGTTACCACCATGTTGGAGGTCTTTGCCCGAGCGTCTTGGAGTGAGTTTCTCACCCGTTTCGGCTGGGCGGGCGTCCACGCGTTGACCGCCTGGCTCGTGACCGCGCCGCTGCTCGCCGCGGCGCTCTATCTGCCCCTGGTGCCCGTCTTCACCCGCACCGCCGGCCGGATCCGCCGGGCGTCCGCCGTCCCTGCCGGGGCGTAACCCTGCCATGTCCGCCCCCGCCCTGCTCCTCCTCGCGTTCGCCGGCCTTTCGGGAGGCTTCGCAGGCCTTTACCTCCTCGCGCGGCGGCTCGACAACTACGGGATCGTCGACGTCGCGTGGTCGTACGCCTTCGCCGGCCTGGCCTGGTTTTACGCGTTCGCCGCTGGTGGTTGGGGACCGCGCCGCGCCCTCGTAGCGGCCCTCGCCGGCCTCTGGAGCCTCCGCCTGGGCACCCACCTGCTCCGCCGCGTCGCAGGCCACCACCCGGTGGAAGATGCCCGCTACGCCCTCCTTCGGCGCGACTGGGCAGGCCAATTCGCGTCGAAGATGTTCGGCTTCTTCCAACTCCAAGCGGCTTCGGTAATCTGGCTCGGACTCGCGTTCTTACTGGTCGCGCGCAACCCCACCCCGGCGTGGCACTCGCTGGAGTTAGCCGGGGTACTGCTCTGGGTGATCGCTCTCCTCGGCGAGGCGCTGGCCGACGCCCAGCTCGCGGCCTTTAAGCGCGACCCGGCCAACCGTGGAGCCGTCTGCGACCGCGGACTCTGGCGGTACAGTCGGCACCCGAACTACTTCTTCGAGTGGCTCATCTGGGTGGCCTTCTTCCTCCTCGCCCTCGGCTCGCCCGGCGGCTGGATCACGATCACCGCTCCCGCGACGATCCTCTACTTGCTCCTGCGCGTGACCGGAATCCCGCTGACCGAGGAGCAGGCGGTGCGCAGCAAGGGCGAAGCTTACCGCCGCTACCAGGCGACCACCAGCGCCTTCGTGCCGTGGTTCCCCCGTCGCCCGCCCGCCCCCCCTTCCCCATGATCGATACCCTGCTCGAGAAGGATCTCCTGCCCGACCCGCTGCTCCGCTGGGGCATCCGGCGTTTGCTCGCGCAGCGGCTGCGCGAGGAGGCGGGCCGGTACCAGCGCGACGCCTATATCGCCGATCTGCGCACGCGGCCGATCGCCGAGGACACCCGCGCCGCCAACGAGCAGCACTACGAAGTGCCGACTGAATTCTACCGGCTCTGCCTCGGCCGCCGGCTGAAATACTCGGGCTGCCTCTACCCGAAAGGTACCGAGACCCTCGATGAGGCGGAGGAGCTGATGCTGGCGCTCTACGTCGAGCGGGCGCGGATCGCGGACGGGCAGGACATTCTCGAGCTCGGCTGCGGCTGGGGCTCGCTCTCCCTCTATCTCGCGGAACGTTTCCCCCGGGCGCGCATTACCGGCGTCTCCAATTCACGCACCCAGCGGGAGCACATCGAGGCGGAAGCCCGCCGCCGCGGCCTCAGCAACGTGCGCATCTTCACCCAAGACATGAACGCCCTCGAATTGCCCGGCGCGCAGTTCGACCGGGTCGTGTCCGTCGAGATGTTTGAGCACATGAAGAACTACCAGCGCCTGCTGGGAAAAGTGGCGGCTTGGCTCCGCCCGGGCGGGCTGCTGTTCGTGCACATCTTTACCCACCAGCGGCTCGCGTACCACTTCGTGGCGCGGGACGCGACCGACTGGATGTCGCGCTACTTCTTCACCGGGGGCCAGATGCCGTCACACGATCTGCTCCTCGCCTTCCAAGACGACCTACGGCTCGAGGCCGACTGGAAGGTCAACGGGAGCCACTACCAGCGCACGGCGGAGCACTGGCTGAAAAACATGGATCGGCATCGCGCCGAGATCCTCCCGTTGTTCCGCCAGACCTACGGCGCCGGCCAGGAGATCCGCTGGTGGGCCTACTGGCGGGTGTTCTACCTCGCCTGCGCTGAACTCTGGGGCTACCGCGGCGGCGAGGAGTGGATCGTCAGCCACTACCTCTTTCGTAAGCCCTGAGGCCGGCCGCGCCCCCCTCGGCGAAAGGTTCGCCTTCCGGCCGCCTTGCCGCCGGGATGACCCGATGCCCCTCGACTTGCGCCCCGCCACCCCGGCCGACGTGCCGGTCATCCTCGGCTTTATCCGTGACCTTGCGGCCTACGAGCGCCTGCTCGACCAAGTCGAGGCCACCCCGGAGCGCCTGCGCGCAACCCTTTTCCCCGCCGCGGGGACGCCCGCCGCCGAATGCGTGCTCGCACTCTGGGACGCCCAGCCCGCGGGTTTCGCCCTGTTCTTCCCAACCTACTCTACCTTCCTCGCCCGCCCCGGCATTCACCTCGAAGATCTGTTTGTGACGCCCGCGCTCCGCGGCCGCGGTATTGGCGGCGCGCTCCTGCGCCACGTCGCGCGCCTCGCCTGCGCCCGCGGCTGCGGACGCCTCGAATGGAACGTGCTCGACTGGAACCAGCCCGCGATCGCCTTCTACGAGCGCCTTGGCGCGCAGCGCCTCCCAGAGTGGCACCTCTGCCGCCTGACCCGTTCCGCCCTCGAACGCGTCGGGTGAGCGCCGCGCTCGCGCAAAGTACTAGAAACAAGAGGCTATTGCAGGCTTTTAACCCGTCTTCGCGGGGCGTAGTCGCCACCGCTTTTTTGTTTTGCCCACGGCCGCGCGGACCGGAATCTCGGAACCATGACGACGCAGCCCCCAACCGCCGAACTCGCCGACCTCGCCGAGGGCTTGGGGCACGAGAACGTGCGGACGCTGGTGCGGACTTTCCTGCGCGACTTTCCTCAGTCCCTGCTCGAGCTCGGGAGCGGTGATCGCCGCACCCAGCACCGCCAAGCGCACAGCCTAAAGAGCAATACCCGCCTGATCGGGATGCACGAACTCTCAGCCCGCCTGGCGCTGCTGGAGGACCGGTTGGCGGAGGAGCACGGCGGCGACCTGACCGCTCAAGAATTAGCCACGATCAAGGCCGAGTTTGCGGCCGCGGCGGCGGTTCTCCAGGAATTCGCGCGCGAGTGATGGGGGGCCTCAGCCGTCGACCATCCCGGCTTGGATGCACCACCGGGTAAGGCTAGCCACCTCGCGCACCCCGATCTTCTCCATGATATTCGCGCGGTGCTTCTCCACCGTGCGGACCGAAAGCCCGAGTTGGGCGGCGATCTCTTTCGAGAGCTGACCGCTGGCGACCAACTTCGCGATCTCCTTCTCGCGCTCGGTCAGCGGATTCTCGAGGGGCGGACGGCCGATCAGCATCCCGCTGCCCGTCGCCTTACCGCGCACTTTGCTTGCGAAGAACATCCCGCCGTCGCGTAACGTCTCGACCGCGCTGAGCACGAACTCGATCGGCTCCGTCTTGTCGACGTAGCCGCTCACTCCCAGCACCATCAACTCGGCGGGTAGCCGCTCGCTGGGGTGCGCCGTAATGACCAGAATCTTCGTATCCGGCAGCGCCTTGCGCACCTCGCGGGCCACCTCGATCCCGTTGATATCGGGTAAGACCAAGTCGACCACCAGCAGATCCGGCTTCTCGCGCAGGCAGAACTCAAGCCCCGGCCGACCCAACCCGTACTCCCCGATCACCTGCAGGTCCTTCACCTTGCCGAGCGTCAGGAGGATGAGCTGACGAAACATGGTCTCGTCTTCGATCAGAACCGCACGGAGTTTTCGCATAGGAGTTGGGAATGCCCCAAGCGAAGTAAGCGTTTCTACGTAGAAGGCAATCGCACATTCATTGAGGCCGGGAAAGGCGGCTTCGTAACACTCGAAAATCCTCCGGCAGGAAAACCCCGCACGCCGCGTCAAACCCTGTCGGATCCGTCCGCCATGCCGCCCGCAGCCACGCCGCATGCTCGGCGGACGTGAAGGCCAGCCAATACGGGCAATCGACGCAGTGCGTGCCGCTGATCCGCCGCCGGGCCTGCGCCAGCACTTGCCGTCGGCAGGAGCCATCGGGGGCCGCCTCCCGGTAAGACTCCCGACACACCTCGAGCCGGGGATAGGTGATCGCCTTCACAAGCTGGATCACGGCATCTGAGAGCGAGGGGTCCGCGCCGTGACCCGCAATCTGGGCGGCCAGCGCACCGGGCTCCGCCGCGGGGGCGCCCGCGCGAGCGAGTTCGCCGAGCCGACCCGCCACCGCACGCAGGGCGGCGGGATCCGCAGCGGGGCGATCCTGCTGCCGTTGGAAACGCTCCAGCAGCGCGACCACGAGGTCCTCGAATTCCGGCGCCGGCACGGGCATCGCCAAGAGCCCGAGGCCGGTCGGCCGGACTGTCAATGCCGGGGCCCGCGGCATCCGGGAGGAAGCGTGGAACGAACCACCCACGTGCTCTTTCGTCTCCAGCGCCACCAGTTCATCCCCGGCCCTCCCACCGCCACGTGGGATTTCTTCGCCACCCCGCGCAACCTTGACCGGCTGACGTCCCCGGAACTGCGGTTCCGCATCGTGGGCGACGTCGCGCCAAGGATGTACGCCGGCCAGCTCATCGAGTACCGCGTCGGCATCGTGCCGGGCATCTACGCGCAATGGCTTACCGAGATCACGCACGTCCGCGAGGGCGAATACTTCGTCGACGAGCAACGCTGCGGCCCCTACCGACTGTGGCATCACCAGCACCGCTTCACTCCGGTACCGGGCGGGGTCGAAATGACGGATTTGGTGACTTACGATCCGGGCTGGGGTTGGTTGGGAGGGCTGGTGCACGCGGCATGGATCGGCGGCAAGCTGCGCCAGATCTTCGACCTGCGCGCCCGCAAGGTACGCGAGGCCTTCCCCGGCGCGGGCGAGGCCGTGACCCCCTGAGCGCGCGACCCGCGGTTTTTTGCTGCGCCCCCGCGCGGCTTCGGGCACGGAGGCAGAATGGCGTTCAAGCACTGGCCCCTCGTCCGCGACCTGCGCTTCGCTCAGAAATGCGGCCGCTACCTTCGAGGCGCGCGCCGCCGGCGGCCGGACCTCGACTGGGACGAATTCCGCCGCGTCGCGCGGCACTTCACCCGGGACGACATGGGCAGCTTCCCCGAGCGCGGCTACCTGTATCAGTTAGCGGCGGACGCCCCGCCAGATGCCCAAGTGGTGGAGGTCGGCTCCTGGATGGGGGCTTCCACCTGCTTCTTGGCCGCGGGCCTGCGCGGGCCGGGCGCCCGGATCCTCGCGGTCGACAACTTCCAGGGCCTCTCGACTTGCGGCGAGGACGCCGACTGGTACCGGCGTCACTTCCGGCGCCTCCGCTCGGACAGCACCCTCGCGATCTTCCGCGCTAACGCTGCGGCACTCGGCTTCACCGGGCGCATGGAACCGGTGGTGAGTGACTCGCTCGCCGCCGCCCGAACCCTCGCGGACCGCCGGGGCGCCATCGACCTCGTGTTCATCGACGGAGACCATTCCTACACGGCGTGCGCGGCAGACATCGCGGCTTGGACGCCGTTCGTGAAGCCGGGCGGCGTGATCGCATTCCACGATTTCGGAAGCCGGGCGGATGGCGTTACGCGGGCAATTTTCGAGGCGACGCGCGCGGGCCGCTTCCGCGAAATCGTGGGCGTGGCTGGTACCATAATCGCGTTCCGCGTGTAGCGGGTCGCTTGCGCCGCTGCGCCGGCGGGTTTGCCTGCTCCATGCCAAAGATGCGCCGCAAGGCTGACCTGCCGACTAAAGACTGCGCCGTGTGCGGCCGCCCGTTCGTCTGGCGGCGCAAGTGGGCAAAAGTGTGGGACGAGGTCCGCTACTGCTCCGACGCTTGCCGCTCCCGCCGCTCCGCCGCCCCACGCTCCACCCCGACCTAACCACCGACCAACGGGCGGTGCCACAAGGAAGCGTCACCGACGGCGGCGCCAATGCGGGCGAAACCGCAGCGGCGCAGCAAGGCCTCGGAACGCAGGTTCCCCGGCCGCACGCGCGCGCTTAGGCCCTGGCAACCCGCCACGCGCGCGAGGCCGGCCAGAGCCTCCACCATCGGCGTGCCCAAACCGCGGTGGGCGGCGCCGCACCAGAAGCCGATCTCCGGCTCCGGGTCGGCCGACTGGAGGTCACACGCTGCCGCCGGCAGACCATCCTCGTCGAGCGCGACAAATGCGCAGGGCCCGCCCGCCAACCAGCCCGCCGAACCCCAGGCCAGCCAGCCGCGGGCGTCCTCCGGTCCGTAGGGTCGGTCTCCGCAGCGCGCGGCAAACAGCCAGCGGAATACCTCCGGCTCGTTGCAGAGGGCGACCAGCCGTGCCAACACCGCCGGCGTGGGCGCTAAAGTATCCAGCGGCACAAGCCGGTAGGTCCGTCCCGTCCCCGGATGGCGGAGCAGGACGGGCGTGCGGGCGGGGACGGGCATCCGGGCAGGCTGCCCGCGCGGAGCACCGGAGGCACGCCTGAAGACAGGACCGGCCCGGGCCGAGAAGGCGACCCTCTCCGCTTGCTTCCCTGCGAGGGTGCTCGATGCCCCGGCCACGCGCCCCCGCTGGCGCCCGACGCTACACAGACTCGGCACCGCGCCTCACTCCAGGTGCCGGGGGGATCATCGCAACCCTCCCGGGACTCCCCAACCGGAGACACCACCGCAGGCGCCAAATTGCCACCAAAGCGCGTCACCTCCGTTTGCGCCGGGGTGTCCAGGACCTCGGCCAGCCTCGGCTGATCCGAAACTAGCGCCGGCGACGAGCCGGCCGCCATTCGGCCGTGATGACCGAAGAGAAGCCGCCGCGGGCCTTCCAGTCGGCAACGATCGTCAGCGAGCGCGGACGCAGGCGGGCGCCGAGGTCGTCGCAAATCCGGTTCGTGGCGGCCTCGAAGAAGATGCCCTCGTTGCGGTAGGCGTGAAAGTAGAGTTTGAGCGACTTGAGCTCAACGCAGGTTCGATCCGGCACATAGCGCACCGTGATGGCGGCGAAGTCGGGATGGCCCGTCATCGGGCACACCGAGGTGAACTCGTGGTGGGTGTGCTCGATCAGGTAATCGCGCCCGGGCGCAGGATTGGGGAAGGTTTCGAGAATCTTCGGGTCAGCCATGCTGGTCTTCACGCAACAGACGGCGGGCCCGGAGGCAAAGGCGAAGTGCTCGTTCAGTCCCACCGCTTTTGCCTTCGACAACGGGCCGCCCGCCGCGCGAACCTCCCCCGCCCCCCCGATGCCCCGCATCTTCGTCCCGCTCTTCGCGCTCTTCTTCGCCGCCAGCCTCGCCGCGGTTCTGGCAGGATGCCGCGGAGGCGAGTCGGGCCGCGTGATCAAGCTGGCGCACGGCCTCGACGTGACCCACAGCGTACACCGCGGCATGGTACGGCTGGGCGAACTGTTGGCGGCCAAGTCCAGCGGGCGGCTGCGGGTGGAGGTCTACGCCAACGGGCAACTGGGCAGCGAGCGGGAGTGCCTCGAACTGGTGCAATTGGGGGGGCTCGGGATGACCAAGGTATCGTCCAGCGTCCTCGAGGGGTTCGCCCCAGAGTTCCAGGTCTTTGGCCTGCCATACCTGTTCCGGGACGCGGCGCACCGTCAGGCGGTTTTCGACGGTCCGATCGGCCGGGAGATCCTCGCGGCGCCCGAGCGCAAGTTCCTGCGGGGCGTGTGCTATTATGATGCTGGGAGCCGGAGCTTCTACACTAAGAAGCCGGTGCGCTCGCCGGCCGACCTGCGCGGCTTGAAGATCCGCGTGCAGGAAAGCCCGATGGCCTTCGCGCTTATCCGGGCCTTCGGCGCCTCGGCGACGCCCATCGCGTTCGGCGAGTTGTACACGGCGCTGCAACAGGGCGTCGTCGACGGGGCGGAGAACAACCCGCCCTCGTTCCATCTCGCCCGTCATTACGAGGTTTGCCGCTTCTACACCCTTAACGAGCACACCTCGGTGCCCGACGTGCTGGTAGTCGGGACCGACCTCTGGAACCGGCTCACCCCCGAGGAGCGACGCTGGCTGCAGGAGGCCGCGGAGGAGTCAGCGGTCTACCAGCGCGGCCTCTGGGCGGAGTCCGTGGCGGCCTCTCTAGCCGCGGTGCACACCGCCGGGGTCGAGGTGATCCGGCCGGACCGGGCCGCCTTCTACGCCGCCGCAGCCCCGCTGCGGGATTCCGTGCGCGACGATCCTGTCATCGGCCCCCTGGCCCGGCGGATCGGGGAGGTGCGGCCGTGAGAGTGGTAAGGAACGTGCTGGACCGGGTCCTCGGCACCGGACTCGCCGTGCTGATGGCGGCGATGGTGGTCAACGTGCTGTGGCAGGTGTGCACGCGTTTCATCCTGCGGACCCCCTCCAGTTTTACGGAGGAAGTCGCGCGTTACCTGATGATCTGGGTGGGCTTGCTCGGGGCCGCCTACGCCACCGGCCGCAAGGCGCACCTCGCCCTCGACCTACTCACCGGCCGCCTGGAGGGCGGCGCGCGCCGGGCCTCGGAGTATTTTATCCACGCGGTCGTACTGGCCTTCGCGGCACTGGTGATGGTCGGCGGCGGCGGGCGGCTGGTATGGGTGCAGCTCACGCTCGGCCAGAAGTCGGCGGCCCTCCAGCTGAACGTCGGACTCGTGTACCTGGCGGTCCCTCTGGCCGGGGCCGCGATCGTCGTCTACAGCCTCGGCGCGCTGCTAGACCTTCGTCGCAGCCCGGATACGAACGCGGGCCCCGCCTCCTCCGGGCTCAACTGAGATGAACGAAGCCCTCGTCCTCGCTCTCGTCTTCGCGGTACTCCTGTTCGCGGGCGTGCCAATCTCCTTCGCCATCGGCTCGGCGGCCGTCGCCGCCCTTGCCCTCGCTTTGGACCCGGCGCCCGCCGCCACGGTGATCGCGCAGCGATTGGCCACGGGCCTCGACAGTTTCGCCCTGCTCGCGATCCCGTTCTTCATCCTCTCCGGGCAATTGATGAACCGGGGCGGCATTGCCCGGCGGCTCGTCGACCTCGCGAAGCTCGCGGTGGGGCGGCTCCCGGGCGGCCTCGCCTACGTGAACATCCTCGGCAGCATGCTGTTCGGCGCGATCTCGGGCTCGGCCGTCGCGGCCGCGGCGGCGATCGGCGGGACGATGACCCCGCTGATGCGCCGGGAGGGCTACGACCGCGACTTCGCGGCGGCGGTGAACATCTCCGCCGCACCCATCGGGCTCCTGATCCCCCCGAGCAACATAATGGTCGTGTATTCCCTCGCCAGCGGCGGGGTCTCGATCGCGGCCCTGTTCCTCGCGGGCTACGTGCCGGGCATCCTGCTCGGCCTCGCCCTGATGGTCACGGTGGCGTTGCTCGCCCGCGGCCGGAACTACCCGGCCGGCGAGAAGGTCGCGGCCGCCGAGGCCGGCGGGATCGTCTTCCGCGCCCTACCCAGCCTGCTCCTGATCGTGCTCGTGATGGGCGGTATCATTCAGGGCTGGTTCACCCCCACCGAGGCCAGCGCCATCGCGGTCGCCTACACCTTCGTCCTCTCCGTGCTTGTCTACCGCGAGGTGCCTTGGCGGGAGCTCCCGGCGATCCTGACCGACTCCGCGCTCACCACCGCGGTAGTGCTGCTCCTCATCGGCACCTCGATGGGGATGTCGTGGGTGATGTCCCTCGCCAACATTCCCCAAGCGGTCACCGCGGGACTCCTTGCCATCACCGAGGACAAAGTGCTGCTGCTGCTGATCATCAACCTGCTGCTCCTCGTCGTCGGCACCTTCATGGATATGACGCCGGCGGTGCTGATCTTCACGCCGATCCTGCTGCCCGTGGTGCAAAAGCTCGGGATCTCGCCCCTGCACTTCGGGCTGATCCTGATCTTCAACCTCTGCATCGGCCTGTGCACCCCGCCGGTGGGCAACTGCCTCTTCGTCGGCTGCGGCGTGGCGCAGACGACCATCGCGCGCGTCTGGCGGCCCCTGCTCCCCTTCTTTGCGGCGATGCTCGTGGTGCTGTTGATGGTTACCTTCTGGCCAGCGCTTTCCCTCGCCCTCCCGCGCGCGCTCGGGTTCTGAGGCCGGAATTTCGGCGTTGGCCCGCGGCAACCGAATTTCCGCTCAGCCCTGAACTTCGCCCATCCGATCCGCCTCGAGCTCGTAGAGGCCGGTCATGTAACCGTTCTCAAACATCGCGCCAACCTTCAGCTGGCCGTAAAAGGAGACGGGGACGTCCATCAGCGGGGCCACGCCCTGCTTCATCTTCACGATCACCCACTCGTTCATGTTTGGCACGGTGCCGAAGCAGCAGGCCAGGGTGTTCCGCATCAGCAGGAACTCGACCACGAGGCCCTTCTCCATTTTGACCGGCACCATGTAGCCAGTGACGAACGCCTTCTTGCCGCTCCACGACTTCACAATGGGAGGGATCTGCTCCTCGCCGGTCGGGGGCTTCACGTTTGGGTCCGCCGCCGGGTCGAACGCCGGCGGGGTGAAGACGTACGAGGCCAGCTGGTCGAAGCCTAGCTTGAGGTAGCCGTTCTCTGCCGGCGGCTGCACGGTTACCGGCGGGGCCGGGTACGGCGCTGGCAGATTAGGGTTTGCGAACGCGTCCGGACCGGCGGGCTCGGCGGCCCAGGCGGCAGCGGCGAGGGCGGCAACGGCAAAGAGCGGGGGCAGGAGGCGCAGCGGGGCTTTCATCGGCAGGAACTTTAGTATGCGGGGGGCGCGGGATTCGTCAAAGGGCTTCGCCTTAGGACACCGGCGCGATCGTCTCCGCCACCGGCGTACGGTACGCCTTCACGGCGGGCACGATCCCGCCGAGGGCGCAGAGGGCGGTCATCGCGAGGGGGCAGAGGACGAGGACTTGGTGGAACGCCCAAGGGGTCAGCACCACGCCCGTCTGGGCCCGAATCAGACCGGCGACGCCCGCGTAGAGCGCAAAGTGCGCGGCCAGGCCGGCCGCCGCGCCTAGGGCACCAATCACGGTGGCTTCCGCTAACACCGCTCCGAACACCGTCCGCCGCCGTGCCCCAAGGGCCCGCAGAATCGCGAGGTCTCGCTGCCGCGCACTCATCGAGTTGTAGATGCTCGCCAACACCGACCCCGCCGCCACGAGCGCCACGAGGTACGCCACCAGCTCCAGGACGCGGTCGAACCAAGATATCTTGCCAAAAAGCTCGGCCATAATCGCGCCGACGGGGAACGCGAAGGTCAGTCGATTGCCCTGCTTGTTGTAGAGCATATCCAGCATAAAACCGGCAGTCGGGGTCCGCAACTGGAGGAGCACGGCGCTTACGTCGGTCGCTGCCTTCGGGTCGTGGCCCGCCATCGTCTGGATGCCCCGCAGCGGCAGCCAGATCACGCGGTCCGCCGGCGTGTTGGTGGGCGCGAGGATGCCGGTAACGGTGAACTCCTCCGCGTGCTCGGCCTTCGGGTCGAAGTTGAGGCCGTGGAACGGCCGGAAAACCGATCCGACCCGCAACCCGAGGCGCTGCGCGGCAAAACTGCCGGCCACTGCTTCGCGCTGGTCGGCCGCGAAGAGCCGGCCGCCGGCCTCGAGGACGTACTTGCGGCCCGGCGCGTACTCCACGCCGGTGAACAAATCCGGCACCGTGCCCACGAGGCGGAAGCCGCGCAGATTGTCGCCCACCGCGATCGGGATCGCCGCCTTCACCATCGGGTGCCGCCGGATGGCCTCGGCGTCGGCCGCCGCCACGTTCCCCGGCGAGGCCTCTAAATGGAAGATGGCATTTAGTACGAGCTGCAGCTTGGAACCGCGGGCGCCAAGCACCGCATCGAACCCTGCCGACGTCTGCGTGAACGCAGCCTGGGACTCGACCTTGACCCGCCAGACAGTCATCAGCAGCCCCGCCGCGAGGGCGATGCCGCCCGCGGTGATGAGCGTCGAAAGCGCGTGCTGGCGCAGCGACCGGTAGACGATCAGGGGCAGCGTCATCGCGGGACCTCCCGGACCGCCTGGTTCAGCCGGCCGAAGTCCTGGCGCAGCGTGAACTGGGTGAGGACGCCCTCATCGTGGCTAACAAGAAGCAGGGCCGCCCCCTGCTCACGGCAGACTTCGCGGATCAGGGCGAGGGCTTCCCCAGCATGACGGGCGTCGAGGTTGCCGGTGGGCTCGTCAGCCAGGACGAGCCGGGGCCGGTTGGCGAGGGCACGCGCCACCGCGACCCGCTGCTGCTGGCCGGTGGAGAGTTGCCGGGGGAAATGACCAAGCCGGTGGCCCAGACCCACCCGCTCCAGCACCGCGCGCGCGTGCGCCCGGTCCGCGCCGCGGGGGCCAAAGGACATCCCGAGCAGCACATTCTCGAGGACGCTGAAGCCCTGCAGCAGATTGAAGGTCTGGAAGATGTAACCGAGCTTCTCGGCGCGGAGGCGGTCGCGCGCTGGCTCGCCGAGGGCGGTCATCTCGACGCCATCGATCTCCACCCGGCCGGCGTCCGCAGCGAGGATGCCGGCGATCAGGTGCAGGAACGTGGTCTTGCCCGAGCCGCTCTCGCCGCGCAGCGCTAGCTGTTCACCGGCGGCCAGCTGGAATTCCGGCACGGACACCACGGGCACGCGCGCGCCGTCGGGCCCGACGAACGATTTGCTGAGCTGCTGCACGGCAAGCATCGTCGCCACTCAAGGCAGGCGCGCGCGGACCGCAAAGCGAATCGAAACCAGCCGTCCGCATTCCAGTCGTGCCTTTGTCCCCTCGCGCTGCTCGGCTCGGCGCCGACGATGTGCCATCTCTGCGGCCTGACCCAACACGACTCGTTCCCGCTCTCCAACGCCGCCCGGACAGCGCGGGCCGCGCTCCGGCGGCGGGCGGAACGGGTGCGGCCCGCCGGGGCCGCGCCGGTCACAACGCCAGCCAGCGCCGGACGTTCGCAGAAGTCACCGCGGCCAGCTCGTCGAGGCTGATCCCGAAGACCTCCGCCGCCGCGTACGCCGCGGTGTGGCGCAGGAACGCCGGCTCGTTTGGCTGTCCCCGCAGCGGCACCGGGGTGAGGTAAGGCGCGTCGGTCTCCAGCATCAGCCGCCCGAGGCCCTGCGCGCGGGCGGCGGCCCGCACGTCCGCCGCGCTCTTGTAGGTAAGGATGCCCGTGAAAGAGCCGCGCCCGCCGCGCCGCGTCAGCTCCGCCATCTCCGCGGCGCCCTCAGTAAAACAGTGGAACACCACCCGCGCCCAGTCGACCCCGCTGGCGTCCACGGCCGCCACGCACTCGCGGAAGGCGCCGCGCGAGTGCACCACGACGGGGCTCCCGAGCCGGCGCGCGATCGCGAGCTGCGCGGCGAAAGCCGCCTCCTGCCAGGCAAAGACGCGCGCGGCCGCCTCCGCGTCGCTGGGCAGATGAAAACGGTCGAGCCCGCACTCGCCCAACGCCGCCGGGGTCGGCCCGGTCCGCCAACGCTCCTCGAGGCGCCCGACCTGCTCCGCCCAGCGTTCGTCGACCGAGCAGGGATGCAGCCCGGCGGTGTGGCGGACGCAGCCGTCCCGCGCCGTCGCCTCGAGTCCGGCGTACAAGTCCCAATCATCCGTGGAGGTTCCCACGGTCACGAGCAGGTCGACGCCCGCGGCGCGCGCGCGCGCCAGCACCGGTTCCAGGTCCCCGCGCCGCGCGAAGGACTCCAGATGCGTGTGGGAATCGATCAGCACGACGCGCCGCCGAGGTAAAGGGCGCCGTAGCGCGCGCGGAGGTAGGCCACGAGGTGCTTGGGGCTCAGGTCCTCCCCGGTGACGGCCCGCACCAGCTCCAGCGCGGAGTGGCGCCGGCCAGCGGCGTGAATGTGCTCCCGGAGCCAGCCGAGCAGCCAGCTGAAGTCGCCGCGGGCAAACTCCTCCTCGATGTCCGGCCGGAGCGCACGCACCCGGGCCCAGAGCTGCGCCGCGATCATGTTGCCGAGGCAGTAGCTCGGGAAATACCCGAACAGACCGGCGCCCCAATGCACGTCCTGCAACACGCCCTCGCCGTCGTGGGCCGGGGCGAGGCCGAGCAGTTCCTCCGAGAGCGCGCGCCACACCGCCGGCAGGTCCGCGACCGCGAGGTCACCGCCGAACAGGCGCCGTTCCAGCTCGAACCGCAGGACGATGTGCAGGTTGTAGGTGACCTCGTCCGCCTCAACCCGGATCAGCGTTGGCGCCACCGGGGCGACTACCAGCGCGAGGTCGGCGGCGGAGAGCCCCGCGGTCTGCGCCGGGAAGAGTTCCCGCCACCGGGGACCGAAGTGGCGCCAGAAGCCGGGACCCCGGGCCACCTGGTTCTCCCAGAGGCGGCTCTGCGACTCGTGGACCGCCATCCCGGCGTTCAGGCCCAAGGCGGTGCCGAGCTGCGCGGCCGGAAGACCCTGCTCGTACATCCCGTGGCCCGCCTCGTGCACGGAGCCGAGCAGCGCGGACAGGGGCTGGTCCTCGCGGTAGCGCGTGGTCAGCCGGACGTCGTCCCCGGTGCCCGAGCAGAAGGGGTGCAGCGAGACATCGAGCCGGCCTCGGCCGTAATCGAACCCGAGCCGCGACGTGACCTCGCGCAGGAATCGGCCCTGCGCCTCGACCGGGAACCCGCGGAGCCCGGCCGCCAGCTCTCGCGCCCGCGCGGCGCGCGGCGAGGCGACGATCGCCCGCATCAGCGGGACGAGATCGCGGCGGAGTTCCGTGAAGAGCCGCTCCACCGCGGCCGCGGTCAGCCCGGGGTCGTACTTGTCGAGCAGCACATCGTACGGCGGGGCCGCCGGGTTCAGGAAGGCGGCCTCGCGGCGCGCGAAGTCGACGTTGCGGGCCAGCACCGGCGCGAAGGCGGCGAAGTCGCGCGCCTCCCGGGCCTTCGCCCACGCGTGGAAGGCGCGGCTCTCCTGCTCCGCCTTCGCCCGCACGAAGTCCGCCGGTAGGCGCGTGGCCTGGTCGTGGTCGCGGCGCGCCTGGCGGACGATCGCCGTGCCATCGGCGTCGAGGCCCGCGCCCGGGGCCTCGAGCCGCGCCAGCAGCTCGCCCACCCGCGGATCGGCCGTGGCGGCGTGGATCACCTCGGCCATCACCGCCTGCTGGGCCGCCCGCTGCTCCGCGGCGCCCGGGGGCAGGTTGACCTGCTCATCCCAGCCGAGCAGGCCGCCCACGGTACCCAGGGTGTGGGCGCGCTGGACGAGACGGGTGAGTTCGGCGAGGGCCTCGGCGGTGCTCATCCCGGCAGGCAAACACCGGGGGCGCGCGGAGGCCAGCGCGCAGTCGCGCGGGCTACTTGTGGCGGAACAGGCGGCTCTGGACGACCGCGTGCAGCAGCGAGCGCACGCCGTGGCCGCCGGGGCGGGTGCGCGCCAGCATCGCCTCCACCTCGGCGCGGTCGCTGAAACGCACGGGCGCGCCGGTGGCGTAGGTGACGAGTTGGCCGGCCAGGTTGCGCGCGAGCTGATCCTCGTCGCGGAGGAGCACGCGCTTGAATTCCCGGACGTCGGCGAAGCGGCTGCCGTCCATCCACTCCCCGGTCGGGTCCACAGGCAGGGCAAGCTGGAAGGCGAACTTCTGCCCGCCGCGGCCGAGACCGGGCTGCGGGGCGGTGCCGGGGGCGCCGAGGGCACGGTAGCGGGCGCGTTCCCCGCCCAGCACATCGAACGCCTCTAGCGCGAAGCCCGCGGGGTCGATCCGCGCGTGGCAACTTGCGCAGCTCTCCTGCGCCCGGTGCTGCTCCAACTGCTGGCGGATAGTCGCCGCGCCACGGATGTCCGGCTCCACCGCCGGGATGCTCGGCGGGGGCGGCGGCGCGGGTCGGCCCAGCAGCCGCTCCATCACCCAAGCCCCGCGCAAGACCGGGGAAGTGGTGGTGCCGTTGGCGGTCACCTTCAGCACCGCCGCCTGCGTGAGGAAGCCCCCGCGCGCGCTGCCGGCGGGAAGCGGGACCGGGCGCAGCGCCACGCCCGTGATCGGCGGCAGCCCATAGTGCTCCGCCAGTTTCTCGTTGAGTACCGCGAAGTCGGCATCCACGACGTGCCGCACCGACAGGTCGCGGTCGAGCAGCTCCTGGAAATACCCGCGCGACTCCCCGACCGCGGACTCCACCAGCAGGTCGTCGAGGTAGTAGTCCGGATACAGCAGCTCGTCCGGCGAGGTCGCGCCGGCCTTGCGCAGGTCGAGCCAGTAATCGAGGAAAGCGTCGCGGAAGCGCTGCGCGCGGGGATCGGCGAGCAGGCGTTCGGTCTGGGCCCGGAGCACCGCATCGTCCCGCAGGCGCCCGGAGGCGCCGAGTGCGCGCAGCTCCGCGTCTGGCACAGAATTCCAAAGGAACAGCGCGAGCCGCGTGGCCAGCGCCGGGCCATCGAGTTCCCCCGGGCTCTCGGCTAGGCCGAGGAACTCCGGCGAACAGAGCACCGCGGTGTAGGCAGAGATCAGGGCGGCGGTGAATCCACCCCCGGCACCCAGCGTGTGATCAAAGACCGGCAGGAAGCGGTCGACCTCCCCGGGCGGCACGGTCCGCCGGTAGGCGCGGGCGAGAAACCCCTCCAGCAGGCGACGGGCGTCTTCCCGGGGCTGGGCGGAGCCGACCTCGACCCGCACCCCGGGCTGCGCGGGCGGGCGCAGTGGCAGGTCCCCAAACAGCAGCCGATGTCCGGCGGATGGCCAGGTCTCGTGCAGCGGACCCTCGACCTCCAGCCAGCGGAACACCACGCCCGGCTGTCCGTCGCGCTCCGCGAGCGGGTTCTGCCAGCGGCTCGCGCCGGGCCGGGAGCGGAAGAAGCGCGCCGCGTCCGGGCGAATCGTCTCGCCGGCCAGCAACCAGGTTTCGAGTTCTCGCGTCGCCGGCTCCGGCTCCACGTCGAATGCGCCCAGCCGCCGGAGTTGGCGGGGCGGGGTCTCCGCGTAGACCGTCACCGGCTCGGAACGCCGTCCGGCCCGCACGTCGTCGAGGTCCGGGATGAACCAGCGGTCGGGGCGATTGGGCACGGGCTTGGAAGGGCCGACCCAGACCGAGAATGCCTGGAAGCGGAGGCGGTACCGCCCGCTCACAGGCGCCTTGAACTGGGTGAACTTAGGCTCGAGGGGCTCATAGGCGCTGGCGACGACGCCGACCCCCTCGAGGTCGCGGACGGCGGGATCAGCCGGCCCGACGGTCACCGGGGCGCGGCCTGCGCGCACCTCGGGCTGCGCGGCGCGGCCGAGGACCGGAAAGGTGGCCCGCTCCGGTGCGGTGTTCATCACGGTAAACTTCATCGGTCCCGTGAAGCTGCGCTGGTCGCGCGCGTGGTAGCGTGTCACCGCGACGGCCGGGCGCTCCACCGACGGGGCGATCACCTCGCGCAGCGCGTACTCGGCTGCAGCCAGGTACCGCGCGAGCTGGACATGCGAGACATCGAGCGCCTCGCCGCTCTTGTTGAACCGGTGGGCCTCGCCGTCCTCCGGCAGCCACTCCTTCACTTGCAGCCACGGGGCCCCCAGCAGGTCGCGCAACGCGTGCTCGTACTCGTGGCGGTTGAGGCGGCGGCGGGTGGAGCGCCCCTCGCTCCCCAGTCTCTCCCGGTCGGCAGCCGCCAGCTGGCCCGCCAGCTGCCCGAGGAAGGCGGCCAGTTCCGCAGCCGGCGGACGAACCTTGTCCCGCGGTGGCATCTCACCCGCGGCGACCCGATCGTAGACGCGTACCCAGCGGTCGAAGCCCTCGGGCCGGGCGGGATCCGCGGCGAGGGCGGTGAGGTCAAGGTCGCCTTTGCGTTCCACGTCGTCGTGGCAGCGCGCGCAGTGCACCTCGAGGAAGCCGCGCACGTCCGCCGACGGGGACGCCGCAGACAGGCCGCCCGGCAGCGCCACGGCGAGCGGGAGCAGCAGGCGGACGGGGAGGCGGGGGCAGCGCATAAGCTCCAGAACGAGGCCCAAGGATGGCCGCGGCGGGCCGCGCAGGTCAACCCGCGGCGCGCGCGAAGACCGGACCCTGCGTCGCGACGAGCCCACTGCGGCCGTCGATCGGCGCGGCGACCTGATCGCACACGGGAATCCGCTCCGGCGCAGCGAGAAGCTCGTGGGCGGCCTCGTCGAGGCGCACGAACTGCACCCCGCGCGCACGGCAGCCTTGGAGAAAGGCGCGGAACAGTTCCGGCCGGCCCATCCCCTCGATCTCCGCGTGCAGCGTGAAGACGTTGAGACGGTCCGGCCGCAGCAGCGCGCAGCAGTGGCCGGGAATCGCCGCGTCGGGAAACTCCGGGCGGCCCATCAGCTCGTCAAAGGTGGGGAGCGTGGTCGGGAGCTCGAGCGTGCGGAAAACCCGACCGTCCAGCCGCGGGAAGTGAGGTTCAGCGCCGCGGGAATCGCTCGCGTACAGCAGCCCCGCGGCGTCGTAGGCCGCGCGGCTGTGGGCATTGCTCTGCCAGCCCGCGGCCCCGGCCGTGCGCGCCTCGCACCCGAAAATCCGCCGGAACTCGTCGCGCGCCGCGCCGAACTCGGCGGTCACCTCCGGCGCCGACATCCGCGCGAGGTGATCCTGCCAGCGGTAATGATTGTGGCAGTGGATCCCAACCTCGAAGCCCGCATCGCGCACCGCCTGCATCACGTTTGCATTGCGCCGCCCGATGTGGGGCGCAGGCAAGACCGTCCCGTTGAGCAGCGTTCGCCAACCGTAGATCCCGACCACGCTGGAGCGGGAAACCTTGGCAAGGAAACCAGGACGGAACACGCGCGTGACGGCGCGGCCGGTCTGGTCGGGACCGAGCGAAAACAGGAAACACGCCGGGATGCCAGCCGCCCGCAGCTCCGCCGCCAGTCGGGGCACGCCCTCGCGCGTGCCGCGGTCGGTGTCGACATCTACTTTGAGGGCGAGGCGCACGGCGGGACTTTATTCCAGCCGGTAATCCTGGTGCGCGAGGTGGTAGTCGAGCGTGCGCCGGATCGCGGTGGGCAGGTCGACGCGTGGATTCCAGCCGAGCTGCTTCCGGGCCGCGGTGATCGCCGGCACCCGTTTGCGGATGTCCTGATAATACGGCCCAAAATACTTCTCCGAACGCACGACCACCGTCCGGGCGGCCTCGGCTCGCTTGCGGATGGCCGGGTACTCGCGGCAAGCCGCGATGATCAGCCGCGCGAGGCGCGCGACGCTCACCTCGTTGCGCGGGTTGCCTAGATTGAAGATCCGGCGCGACGCCTTGCCGCCTCGGTTCTCGATGATCCGCAGCAGGGCATCAATGCCATCGTCGATGTAGGTGAAGGACCGCGTCTGCCGCCCGCCGTCCACGAGCTGCAGCGGCTTCCCGAAGAGCACGTTGGAGATGAACTGGGTGAAGAGCCGCGAGCTGCCCTCTTTCGGCTCCAGCACGTCGTCGAGCTTCGGGCCGATCCAGTTGAACGGCCGGAAGAGCGTGTAATCGACGCCGTCGCGCACGCCGTAGGCATAGATGACCCGGTCGAGCAGCTGCTTGGAACAGGCGTAGATCCACCGCTGGCGCTCGATCGGGCCGTAAACGAGAGGACTGGAGGACTCGTCGAGCTCACGGTCCGGTGACATCCCGTAGACCTCGGAGGTGGAGGGGAAGATGATCCGGCGCCGGTACTTCACGCACTGGCGCACGACCGCGAGGTTCGCCTCAAAATCCAGCTCGAAGACCCGCAACGGATCCTTCACGTACTGGACCGGGTTCGCGATCGCCACCAGCGGGATCACGGCGTCGCACTTCTTGACGTGGTACTCGATCCACTCGCGGTTAATGGTGATGTCGCCCTCGACGAACCGGAAGCGGGGGTGGCCCAGGCTGTCCTCGAGCTTGTGGGAGCCGATGTCCATCCCGTACACCTCCCAGTCTTTGCGCTCGAGGATGGCGCGGGTGAGGGAGCTGCCGATGAAGCCGTTGGCGCCGAGGATGAGGACCTTGAGGGGCATGGGGAAGAGGAACGCGGGGAGGCGCCCGCGCGATTCAGAGCTGGAAGCCGGCGACGAGCGCGGGGATCGGGGCGCCGCGCCACTCGGTGCGGGTGAGGAGCAGCGCGCCGTCCCCGGTAGCGACGAGGAGCGGCTCGGGGGTAAGCACAGAGCCGGGGGCCATGGCCGCGGTCCCCGGGGGACGCGGGGCGGACTCGGCCCACCAAACCATTAACCGGGCAGGCCCCACGTCGGTAAAGGCACCCGGGTAGGGATCGGTGACCGCGCGGATGAGGTTAAAGATCGCGCGGGAGGACTGCCGCCAATCGATGCGGCCATCTTCGGGTCGGCGGCCGCTGAAGGTGGTGGCGAGTGTCTCGTCCTGCGGAGTCTCGGGCGCCGTTCCGGCGAGCAGCGCGTCGATCTGTCGGGCGAGGATCCGGTGGGCGCAGGGCAGGACCTGCCGGAAGGCCTGTTCCGCGGTATCGCGGGGACCGAGGTCGACGCCCTCCTGGTCCACGATGGCCCCGGCGTCGGCGCGGTTGATCATCCGGTGGAGCGTCATCCCGATGCGGGGCTCACCGTGGAGGACCGCCCAGTTGATCGGGGCGCGGCCACGGTAGCGCGGCAGGAGGGAGCCGTGGATATTCCAGGCGCCGAGCCGGGCGAGGGCGAGGATCCGCGTGCCGATCATCTGACGATAGTAAACCGACAGGATCAGATCCGGTTGGAGCTCCGCGAGGCGGGAGCGCCACTCCGGGGTGTTGACGTTCGCCGGGGTGAAAATGGGTACTCCGCGCTCCCGGGCGGCAAGCGCCGGGGTACGGAACCAGATCTTCTCGCCGGGCTGGTCCTCGTGGGTGACCAGCGCGACCACGTGCTCACCCCGTTCCAGCAGCAGCGCAAGGCAATCGTGCCCCACCTCGCTGTAGCCGAAGAAAAGGATGCGGGGCCGCATCAGCCGTCGCGGAGGCTCACTTGCCCGGCAACTTCACTTCGACCGCGGCGCCGGCGGGGGCCGGAGCCGAGGCGGCGGGGGCGGGGGTCGCCGGCAGCGAGGCGCGGCGCATCATCGCCTGCTGGGTCCAGGGACTGGATACGTCGATTTGCATCAGCTGATCGACAAGCCGCTGGGCCTCGTCGGCATTCTTGGCCTCAACGGCGAGGCTGGCGAGGTGGTAGGCGGCCTCAGCGCGCACGGCCTTCAGTTGGGAGGAGTCATCGGCCAGTCCCTTCAGCGCGACGGCAGCCTCCGCGGCCTGGCCTGCGGCCAGCTGGGCCACCGCGCGGCCCATCCGGGCACGGGACGCAAGAGGATCACCCTTCAGTTTGGTGGCGGCCTGCTGGTAGAGCGCGGCGGCATCGGCGGCCTTGCCGGCCTGGTAAGCCTCGTCTGCCAAGCGCAGCTGGGCGACGCCCGCGAGGGCGTGTCCGGCGTGGGCGGCGGCAAACGCTTTCAACTTGTCGGAGGAATCCGCGGCCGCGTAGGCCTGCACGACCCCTGACTCCTGCTGGCCCTGCAGGTAATCCCAGCCGCCCTTGGCCACGATCGCTAGGGCGATCCCGACGCAGAGTCCAGTGATGACGTTGCGGTTGCCGGTCCAGAAGGAACGGACCCGATCCTCGAAGGTTACCGCGGGCGACGCGGCCGCGGCAACCAGGTTGCGATCGTCACCGGCGGGCGGATTCGGGGCGGGGGAGGCGGGCGTGGTCATAGGCGCGAGGGAACGGTCTGAACGTACGAGCAAGGCAAAGGCCGGCGGCGGTGTAAATGCCGGAAACGGACCGGGCTAGTCGAAGACAACGGTCTTGTTACCGTAGGCCAGGACGCGGCCCTGGAGGTGCCAGCGCACGGCTTGGGCCAGCACCAGCCGCTCAAGGTCCCGCCCACGGCGGACGAGGTCGTCCACGCCGTGGCGGTGCGTCACCCGGGCAACGTCCTGGTGGATGATAGGGCCCTCATCGAGATCGCGGGTGGCGTAGTGGGCGGTGGCGCCGATCAGCTTCCCCCCGCGCGAGGGGGCCGGATGGGACGGCCGGCCGCCCGCGAAGGCGGGCAGGAACGAGTGATGGATATTGATCACTGGCGCCCCGCAGCGTCCGAGAAAATCCGCCGAGAGCACCTGCATATACCGGGCGAGTACGACTAGGTCGGCGCCGGCCGAGCGCAACAGCTCGAGCTGGCGGGCCTCGGCAAGGGTCTTGCCCTCGGGCGAGACGGGCACGTGGTGGAAGGGGAGCCCGTAGCCAGCGGCGGCGGGGGCGAGGTCCGGGTGGTTGCCCACCACGGCTACGAGGTCGCCGGGCAGGTCCCCGGCCCGCCACCGGAGGATCAGGTCATGGAAGCAGTGGTCGGCCTTCGAGACGAAGAGTACGACGCGCTGGCGGCGGGCGGTGGAGACGAGGCGCGCCTGCATCCCTAGGGTAGCGGCAAAGGCGGTAAACTCGGCCCCGGCGGCAGTGTCGGGGCCGGCAGCGGGGACCCATTCGATCCGTTGGAAGAACACCCCCGCCTCCTGGTCGCGATGCTGATCCGCGTGCAGGATGTTTCCCCCGCGGGCGAAGATCCAGCCGGCGACCCGGGCGACTAGGCCGGGCTGGTCGGGACCGTGGAGGAGAGCGATGAGGGTCGCGGGGGCCATCCGCGGCCTCAGACGGGGACAACGTTGCCGCGGTAGCGCTGGATCGGACGTACGCCGACGTGCTTCTCCCGGAGCGCGCGAATACCCTGCACGGCTGCGGCGGCCCCGGTGAGGGTCGTCATGATGCACACGTTGCGGGCGAGGGCGGCCGCGCGGATCGCGTTTTCGTCGCGGCGGGGGATCATTCCAGCGGGCGTGTTAATCACGAGCTGGATCTCGCCGTTCTTGATCAGGTCAATGGCGGTGGGCCGCCCCTCCTGGAGCTTGGCGATCTTGCGGACGGCGACCCCGGCGTCGGCGAGCGCCTTGGCGGTGCCGCCGGTGGAGTGGATGGTGAACCCGAGCGCGGCCAGCTCGCGCGCGAGCCCAACCGCGCGGGGCTTGTCGGCGTCCTTCACCGAGAGGAACACGTTCCCGGAGGTCGGGAGCCCAGGCTTGGCGGCAGCTTGGGCCTTGGCAAAGGCGACGCCGAGGTCCTCGTCGAGGCCCATCACCTCGCCCGTGGAGCGCATCTCCGGACCGAGAGCGATGGTGGCGCCGGGGAAGCGCACGAACGGGAACACGGCCTCCTTCACGCACCAATGACGCGGGGTGAGCTCGCGGGTAAAGCCGAGGTCGCGCAACTTGGCGCCCGCCATCACCTTCGCGGCCAACTTGGCCAGCGGCACGCCGATGGCCTTAGCCACGAACGGCACGGTCCGGGAGGCGCGGGGGTTAACTTCGAGTACGTAAAGCTGGTCGTCCTTGATCGCGAACTGGACGTTCATCAGGCCGACCACCCTCAGCGCCTTGGCGAGCGCGTGGGTGGCAGCTCGCACGGTCTCGAGCATCGGCGCGCCAAGGGTGTGCGGCGGCATGACCATCGCGGCATCGCCGGAGTGGACGCCGGCGTACTCGATGTGCTCGAGCATCCCGCCGATCACCGATATCTCGCCGTCGCTGATGCAGTCCACATCGAGCTCGATCGCGTCCTCGAGGAACTTGTCGATCAGCACTGGCTTGCCCGGCATCACATCGAAGACTTGGCGCACCACACCCTTGAGCTCCTCCTCGCTGAAGAGGATGAACATCCCGCGGCCGCCGAGTACGAAGGACGGGCGCAGCAGGACGGGGTAGCCAATCTCTGCGGCGCCGGAGAGGGCCTCGCCCTCGGTGAGCGCAATGCGGTTAGCGGGCTGGCGCAGATCGAGGTCGCGCAGGATCGCGGCGAACAGCTTCCGATCCTCGGCCGCCTCGATGCTCTCGGGCGAGGTGCCGATGATGTTCACCCCGGCGGCCTTGAGCGCGGTGGCGAGGTTCAGGGGCGTCTGGCCCCCGAACTGCACGATGGCCCCGGAGCAGCCCTCCTGGTGGTAGATCTCAAGCACGTCCTCGAGCGTCAGCGGCTCGAAGTAGAGCCGGTCGCTCGTGTCGTAATCGGTCGAGACGGTCTCCGGGTTGGAATTTACCATCACGCTCTCGCAGCCGATCTCGCGGAGCGCAAAGCTGGCGTGCACGCAGCAGTATTCGAACTCGAT
>SYDD01000170.1 GCA_005786775.1 Opitutaceae bacterium | reverse complement strand
GTGGTCGACCGTCCGGGCGTGTGGCCGGCGGATTACCACGTGATCGGCAAGGACATCCTCGTGCCGCCGCACGCGGTGTACTGGCTGATCATGCTGCACGCGGCGGGCATTGAACTCCCCAAGGGAATTATCGCCCATGGCTGGTGGCTGCAGCGTGGCGCGAAGATGTCGAAAAGCACTGGCAATGCTCTGAATCCCCTAGATCTGGTGGACCAGTTCGGGGCTGACGCCTTCCGGTACTTCCTGATGCGGGAGATGAACGTCGGCCAGGACAGCGACTTCACCCCAGAGCAGTTCCTCGTGCGCTACAACAGCGAGCTGGCGAACAACCTCGGCAACCTCGTCAACCGCACCCTCAACATGACCACGCGGTTCGCGGGGGGCGTGGTGCCCGCCGCGGAGGTGGCCGAGGAGCCGGAGACCGCATTGCGGGAGTTGTGGGCGCAGACGGGGCCGGAGGGAATGGCGTTAGGCGAAAGGTTCCAGTTTCATACGGCGCTGGAGCGAACGATGGCCTTTGTCACGGCGACCAATGCCTATGTCGAGCGACGGGCCCCGTGGAAGCTGGGCAAGTCCGCCGATCCGGGGGACCAGGCGCGGTTGCGGACGGCACTCGCGACGATGGCGGAGGCGCTCCGGCTGGCGGTAGCGGCGATGCAGCACGTCATCCCGGGCACGGCGGCGAAGGTGAACGCGGTCCTCGGGCATCGTCCGGGCGCGGTCTGGAAGGACGAGCTGGTCTGGGGCGCGCGGCTGGCGGGCAACGCCGTGGCGCCAGCGCTGGTGTTGTTCCCGCGGCCGGAAAAGCCGCCGACGCCGTAGCGACGGCCGCCCCGATGACCATCCTTCCGTTGCATCCCGCGGACAATAGTTCCTCCCCGGAGGCCCTGCGGGATTTCCTCGCGCGCTGTCAGGCCGAGGTGCGGCGCAGCGGGCGTCCGCGGCTGATCAGCATTTCCCTGGCGGTCGAGGCGCTGGATCCGCTCGCGGTCTTGGAATCGATCTTTGATCCCGGCGCGCCCCATTTTTATGCGGAGCGTCCTGCCGCCGGCTGGGCGCTCGCGGGCGCGGAGGTTGCGGCGGCGTGTACGGCGAGCGGGCCGGAGCGCTTCGCTCGGATCAAGGCGTGGGCGGATGCGCTATGGGCGGATGCGGTCGCGGTTGGAGATGTGGCGGCACGCTTCGGCGGACCACACGTCTTTTGCGCCTTCGGGTTCCAGCCGGAGGCGGAGGCGGGCCAGCCGTTTCCGGCAGCGGCGGCGTTCGTGCCGCAGTGGCAGGTGGGGCTGGATGGGGACACCACCACCGCGGTGGCGAATCTCCTGGTCACGGGTGAATCGGATCTCGAGGCGCTGGCGGGCCGGGTGTGGCGCGCGCACCGTAAGTTCCGGGCGCTGGAACCCGCGGAGTTCCCGGCGGCCGACTCCGGCTCAGCGATCTTCCAGCGGCGCGAGGCGGGGGATTATCCGGCCGCGGCGGCGGCGGCCCTCGGGCTGATCGCGCGTGGAACGTTCCGCAAACTCGTGCTGGCGCGGGCGCAGGATCTGAGGGCAGACCGGCCGCTGCACCCGCTGCGGATGCTCAATGGTCTGCGGCAGCGCTTTCCGGACTGCTACGCCTTTTCTTTCGCCTGGGGTGGGGGTCCGAGCTTCATTGGAGCGAGTCCGGAGCGTTTGCTGCGCGTACGCGCGGGGGAGCTGGAGACGGAGGCCCTCGCTGGCTCTATTCGGCGGGGCCGGGGCGCGGCAGAAGACTTGGCGCTGGCGGGTGCCCTCTTGCGTAGCGAAAAGGACCTGCGCGAGCACGCCGCGGTCGTCGAGGACGTGCGCGCGCGGCTCGCCGCGCTCGGGGTGACGGCCGGTCCCGCCGCGGCGCCGGGCGTGCGGCGGTTGGCGAACGTACAACACCTGCACACGCGGCTCGCGGGAGCGTTGCCGGCCGGGGCCCACCCGCTTGACGTCGCGGCCGCCTTGCATCCGACGCCGGCCGTTGGAGGAGAGCCGCGCGCGGGCGCGGGCGAGATCATCCGCCAGTTGGAAGGGTTTCCGCGGGGGCTTTACGCGGGGGCATTGGGCTGGTTCGACGCGCGGGGCGAGGGCGAGCTCTTCGTGGGGATCCGCTCCGCGTTGGTCGAGGGCACGACCGCGCGGGTCTACGCCGGCGCGGGCTTGGTCGCGGGGTCTGACCCGGAAAAGGAGTTGGCCGAGACCGACCTCAAGTTTAAGGCGATGGTCGAAGCTATCACCGCCTGAGCATGCACCCGTTCCAGCCTGACGCGCGCAATCTAAACACCCTCTGGGCCGGCGTGCTGGTCGAGAGCCTGGTGCGCGCGGGTGCGGTGGCCGCGGTCGTTTCGCCGGGCTCCCGCTCCAGTCCCCTCGCGTTGGCGGCAGCCACCCATCCGGGCTGGGAGGCGATCCCGGTGCTCGATGAGCGCTCCGCGGGCTTCTTCGCCCTCGGGCTGGCGAAGCGGGCGGGACGGCCCGCCGTGCTCCTCTGCACCAGCGGGACGGCGGCCGCCAATTACCTCCCAGCGGTGATCGAGGCGTCCGAGGCGGGCGTGCCGCTGGTGGTTTTGACCGCGGATCGTCCGCCAGAGCTGCGCGGCTGCGCCTCCGGCCAGACCATCGACCAGCAGAAACTCTACGGCGCGTACCCGCGCTGGTACCACGAGCTCGCCGTCCCGGAGGCGGATCCCGCCCGCTTACGCTACCTCCGCCAGACGATCGTGCACGCGGTGGCGCGCAGCTTGGGCAACGGCGGCGGCCCGGTGCACCTTAACGCCCCGTTCCGCGACCCGCTGGCGCCGACCCCCGACGGCGGGTCGGCCGCGGCGCTCGCGGCGACGATGGATTGGGAGCGCTTCTTCCGCGGCTTGCCGGAGCCGGAGCCGGTCACGCGGCTGACGCGTCCCCCCAAGATCGCCCCGGAGGTGCACGGCGTCATCGTGGTTGGTCCGGTCCAGACCGCGGAGCCCGAAGCGTTCGTGGCGGCGGTGGGCGAGTTGGCCGGGCGGCTGGGCTGGCCCGTATTGGCGGATGCGCTTTCGCCGGTGCGGCAATGGGCGGACCGGATCCCGCATCTGGTCACGACCTATGACACCATCCTGCGCCATCCCGGGGCGGCGGAGCGGTTGCGTCCCGAGGTGGTGCTGGGAATCGGTGGCTGGCCGGTGAGCAAGGTGCTCCGCGCGTGGCTGGAGGAGGCAGACGCGGACACGTGGCTGGTGTCGGAGCGCGAGGACAACCGCGATGCGCTGCACGGCCGGACGCGAGTGCTGGCGATGCCGGTCGCGGTTTTGGCGGGGGGCTTACCGGAGGTGGCGCCCGACAATGGGTACCAACGGATGTGGGCCCGATATGAGACGCGGTTGCGCCCGGCGCTGGAAGGGCGGCTGGAGGCGGAGGCGGGCATGTTCGAGCCGAAGGCGGTGTGGGTGCTTGGGCGGGCGCTGCCGGAGGGCGCGGACCTTTTTCTGGCCAACTCGATGCCCATCCGGGATGCGGAGTACGTGGTGCCGGCGGCCAACCGGCGGCTGCGGCTCTGGTGCAACCGGGGCGCTAACGGCATCGATGGCACGCTGTCCACCGCGTTGGGTCTGGCGCACGGGTCGGACCGGCCGGCGGTGCTGCTTACGGGAGACCTTTCGTTGCTGCACGATGCCAACGGCCTGTTGCTGGCGCCGCGCTTCCGCGGGTCGCTGACCGTGGTGGTGATCAACAACCGGGGGGGCGGCATCTTCGAGCACCTGCCGATCGCGCAGGTGGCGGGGGTATTTGAGGACTTCTTCGCGACGCCGCAGGCGGTCGATTTGGGCCGGCTAGCGGCCGCGCACGGAGTGCGGCACGAGCCCATGGCCGACTGGGCTACGCTAGCCGCACGGGTGGCTGCTCCGGAACCGGGGGTGCGGATCCTCGAACTGGCGACGGACCGCAAGCGCGACGCTGCGCAGCGGAAGCGCTGGTTCGCGGAACTGGCGGCGAGCTTGGGCCCGGCTTAGGGCCCGCCCCGAGCCTGCCGAGGGGCTAAGGCAGCCACGGATACTTCCGGGCGTTGGGCGCGCGTTTCTCGCGCTGGGCGGTCATGAATTCCTTCGCCTCTTCGCTCATATAGTAGAGCAAGGTGGCGTTGCCGGCCAGTTCCTGGATTCCGGCCTGGCCGTCGAGCTCGGCGTTGAAGCCGCTCTTGAGCAGCCGGATGGCGAGGGGGCTCTTCTGCAGAATCTCGCGGGCCCATTGCACGCCCTCAGCCTCGAGGCGGTCGATGGGAACTACTGCGTTCACCAGTCCCATCGCGAGTGCTTGGCGGGCGTCATACTGGCGGCAGAGAAACCAGATCTCGCGGGCTTTCTTCTGGCCGACTACGCGGGCGAGGTAGCTCGAGCCGAAGCCGCCGTCGAAGCTGCCCATCTTGGGCCCGACTTGTCCGAAGATCGCGTTGTCGGCGGCGAGGCTGAGGTCGCAGACCACGTGCAGCACGTGCCCGCCGCCGATCGCGTAGCCGGCGACCAGCGCGATCACTACCTTGGGCATCGAGCGAATGAGTTTCTGGAGGTCGAGGACGTTCAGGCGCGGCACGCCGGCCTCGTCAATGTAGCCAGCGTGGCCGCGCACGCTCTGGTCGCCCCCGGCGCAGAAGGCATATTTCCCGTCCCGGTGGGGACCGGCACCCAGCAGCAGCACCACGCCAACTGCCGGATCCTCGCGCGCATCAGAGAAGGCATCGTACATCTCCTTGACGGTCAACGGCCGGAAGGCGTTCCGCTTTTCCGGACGGTTGATCGTGATCCGGGCGATGCCCTCGGCCTTGTGGTAGAGGATATCGGTGTAGGTCTTGGCGACCTGCCAGTCTGGACTCATACGGCGGACGGTGGGCGTAATCGGGCCGGTTGTCCACGGCGGGCGTGATTTCCGCGGCCGGGGGAAAGCAAGCAGTTTTCGGCCCGGGGGGAGAAACGGCTTGGAGGCGGGGGGCGATTGAGGGAAGCTTGGAGAGTTTATGAAGCCATCCGCCGAAGCAGGGCAGGGTACCGGCGCCCGGTGGGCGCTTGGGCTGGGCGCCTTGGGGGTGGTGTTCGGGGACATCGGGACCAGCCCTTTGTACACCATCCGCGAGTGCCTACACGCGTTGCCCCCGGCGGAGCACGCGACGGCGGTGCTGGGGGTGCTTTCGCTGGTCTTCTGGTCGCTGGTGCTGGTGGTGAGCGTGAAGTACGCGACCTTCGTGCTGCGCGCGGATAACCGGGGGGAGGGGGGCATCTTCGCGTTGCTGGCCCTAGGGCGGCTCGACCAAGGGGTGCGGGCGGGCCTGAACGTCGGCACGGTCCTCGTGCTCTTGGGCGCGGCGATGTTGTGCGGCGAGGCGATCATCACTCCGGCGATCACGGTGCTCAGCGCGGTGGAGGGTTTGAAGGAGGTGGCTCCGGGGATGGATTTTCTGGTGGTGCCGGTGTCCTGCCTGATTCTCGGAGTGGTATTTGCCTTCCAGCACCGGGGCACGCGCTTCATTGGCGGGATTTTCGGGCCCGTCATGCTGCTCTGGTTTGCGGTCCTCGGCGGGCTCGGCCTGTGGCGGGTGTTGGAGAACCCCGCGGTCCTGCGGGCGCTGGATCCGTGGCTGGGCATCCACCTGCTGGTCGGCCATCCGACGCAGGCGGGCATTCTGCTTGGGGCGGTGGTGCTGGCCTTCACGGGCGTGGAGGCGCTGTACGCGGTTTTGGGGCACTTCGGCGGGCGGGCGTTTCTCACCTCCTGGTATGGCGTCGTGCTCCCGGGGCGGGTGCTCAACTACTTCGGCCAGGGCGCGCATTTCCTCGCGGGGCGGGGTTCCGCGGCTAACCCGTTTCTCTCGATCGCTCCGGAAGGCTGGCCCCGCTACCTGTTGCTGGCGCTCTCGGTCCTCGCGGCCATCATCGCAAGTCAGGCCCTGATCTCGGGCGCATTCTCTCTGGTCCGTCAGGCGATCCAGCTGGGCTACTTCCCGCGCATGACGGTCCGCCACACCAACCCTGACCAGCGTGGCCAGATCTTCCTGCCGCTGGTCAACGTAGTCCTCGCGCTTGGGGCGATTGCGACGGTCTTCGGCTTCAAGTCGAGCTCCGCGCTTGCCGCCGCCTACGGCATCGCGGTCACCGGCACGATGATCGTGACCACCCTAGCGCTCTACGCGGTGATGGTCCGGGCGTGGCGCTGGCCGGTCTGGCGGGCGGCCGCGGTGTGCCTCGGGTTTCTGGCGCTCGACGCGGTCTTCTTCGCCTCGAACCTGCACAAGTTCCACGACGGGGGCTGGCTGCCGGTGCTGATCGCCCTCGGCGTGCTGGCGGTCATGACCACCTGGAAGCTCGGCAAGGGGGAGATCTTTCGTCGCGTGTACGCCAACGAGATCACCGAGGCCGAACTATGCGCGATCGCCTCCAGCCCGCACCTCGCGCGGGTGCGTGGCACCGGGGTTTTCATGGCGGGTAACCCGACGGGCACGCCCCTGGTTCTCCTCCATCACGTCAAGGCCAACAAGGTGCTGCACGAGACGGTGGTGCTGCTGAGCATCCTCACCGAGGAGGTGCCGTTCGTGCCCGAGGCGGAGCGGCTCGAGGTGCGCGCCATC
>SYDD01000169.1 GCA_005786775.1 Opitutaceae bacterium | reverse complement strand
TCACCGCCGAGACGGCGGAAGGCGAGATTATGGGACTGCGTCACCGCGAACTGCCGGTCTGGGGGGTCCAGTTCCACCCCGAATCCATCGCGACCGCCGGCGGACGCCGGATTTTGGAGAACTTCCTACGGCTTAACTGAGGGGTCCCCTGCAACCCGCTGCCCCGCTCGAGCGTCAACCTCCCTTATGCGTTGCCCTAAGTGCACCTCCGTTGAGGACAAGGTCATCGATTCCCGCATCAGCCGGGACGGGGGGTCCATCCGTCGGCGACGCGAGTGCTTGGAGTGCGGCCACCGCTACAGCACCACTGAGGTTTCGGTGCGAGACGGAGTGATGGTGATTAAACGGGATGGTCGTCGGGAGGATTTTGACCGCGAGAAGCTCACCCGTGCGGTGCGGGCGGCCTGCCACAAACGGCCGGTAGACGCGGAGCAGGTCGCGATGCTCGTCGAGGACGTGATGGACGCCCTGGAGGCTCAATTTGAAAAGGAGGTCCCGAGCCGAGCGATCGGAGAGGGCGTAATGCAGCGCCTGCGGACGGTCGACCAGGTCGCTTACGTCCGTTTCGCCAGCGTGTACAAGGAGTTCCGGGACGTGGCCGAATTTGTGGACGAGATCAGCCTCCTCGGCCGGGAGCCGCAGACTTGATCTCCGCGAGATGAAGCGCGACCAGGCGGCGCTGCGGCGGTTGCATTTCGTCAACGCCCTTTTCGCGCAGGCCACCGGAAGGGACCTATACCTAGCGGAGCAAATCCGCGCGGCAATTGCCCTGAGCGTGACGGAGCTACAAGCGCGGGTGATCGCGGCAGGCGCAACGCCGCCGGACGAGGAAACCGCCTTCAATGCGGCGGCGGCGGAGTTACTCGCCCGCCTGTTCGCGCGGCATCCGCGACACGGATTTTACCATTGGGACGCCACGCTGACCCTGGCTTCCCCCACCCCGCTGTTCACCCGGGCTGAGATCATGGCCGGCCTCCGCCGGCTGGCGGGGTACGGCGAGGCGACGCTGCTGGTAACCAACCTGCGGCGAGCGCTGGTGCCCCCGGACCGCCGGACCACGCCCCGCCGACAACGCGATTACGAGGAGGCGCTGGCCTTGATCCGGGATCTCGCGGCCGCGCGCACTGCGGCCAGCACGGAACTGCACTTGCTGTTCCTCTAGTCAAAAAGAGGTTTCCTTCGCGAAGCCGGGGCGTTTGCGTCGCGCAATGTCCAAGACCGTCTTCCAGCGTATCATCGACCGCGAGTTACCCGCCCGAATCGAGCACGAGGACGAGCAGTGCATCGTCCTGCACGACCTACACCCCCAAGCACCCATTCATCTCCTCGTGATTCCTAAACGACTCATCGAGCGTGTCGGGGCAGCCCAACCCGAGGACGCCCAACTGCTCGGGCACCTATTACTGGTGGCCGGGGCCATGGCGCGGAAGCTGAACCTTGCGGCCGGCTTCCGACTGGTGATTAACCACGGATCTCACGGCGGAGAGTCGGTTCCCCATCTTCACGTGCACCTCCTCGGCGGCCGCGCGCTGGCCTGGCCGCCAGGTTAAGATTCCCGCTGGGTCAAAAACGCGCTGGCCGCCTCGAAGGTACCATCGGGATGGCGGACCACGAGGCGCGTGAGTTCAAGCCGTAGCAGTGCCGCGCAAACTTGGGCCACGGGAAGGCCGGCGGCCTCGGCTAGGTCGTCTGGACCGAGCAGCGATCCTTCCCGGAGTCGCTCGAGCAACCTACGGGCCTCGGCGTCGAGCCCAGGCGGCACCGCCGCACCCGCGGGTACGGCGGGCGGTCCTGCGTGGGGATGCATCCCGTGTAGGTAGGAAAGCTCCGAGAGCAGTTCGTCGACCGTGGTAAGCAAAGTCGCCCCGTCGCGGATCAATTGATGGCAGCCGGCACTCGTCGGCTGATCCACGCGGCCGGGAACCGCAAAGAGCAGGCGACCTTGTTCCCCCGCGAAGCGAGCGGTAATCATCGCCCCTCCGGAAGCTCCACTTTCGACCACAATAACCGCCTCACTCATCCCGGAAACGATCCGATTGCGCATCGCGAAGGACTGCCGGTCGGTCGGTCGGCCGAAGGGAAATTCCGACAACACCGCACCCGCCGCCTCGATGCGCTGTTGCAGGCCCAAGTTTTCGGGTGGGTAAACCCGATCAATGCCGCACCCCAGCACGGCGACCGTGGTTCCGCCGACCGCGAGCGCTCCCTCGTGGGCCGCGGTGTCGATGCCCCGTGCCAGTCCGCTCACGATGCAGAATCCGGCCCGCGCCAGTTCCCCCGCGAAGGTGCGGGCCACGGTCAGGCCGTACTGGGTCGTGCGACGGGACCCGACTATCGCGATGCAGCGCTGCCCCGCCGGAGTATTGCCCCGTCGGTACAGGCCGATCGGGGGATCGTGCACCTCGCGCAACAACCGCGGGTAGGTCGGATCCGCCGCCACGACAAACTGCGTGCCACTCCGCCGGATGCGTTCCTCCTCGGCGGACAGGTCAAAGTGCGCCTCCCACCCACGCAGGGTGTCAGCGATCACCGGCCCCACGCCCTGCACCTGCAGCAGCTCCTCTCGGCTCGCTGTTAGGACCCGGCCGGGATCACTCCCCAGCGCGGCCAGAAGGCGGTGCAGGGTGACCGGTCCGATATGGGGCAGGCCGTTGAGGATCAGCAGGCATTGCCCTTGGGTGAGCGGTGACATTCCCCGACCCTGCAGCTCCCCCTCGCGCGTGCGATTGGCGCTTAACCCGGAATTTCGCGCAACGCGGCCGGCAGGAAATCCAACAATTGGGACACGCAGACCGCAGTCTGGCCCCGCGCGCGAGCCAGGCCGTCGGCGGCCCGACCGTGCCACAGCACCCCGCAGGCCGCTGCCCACCGCGGCTCGGGGGGATTCTGCGCGAGAATCCCCCCAATGAGCCCGGCTAACAGGTCGCCGCTACCCCCGCGGGCAAGTACCGGCCCACCGCAGAGCGCGTGGTGGACCTTGCCCTCCGCGACGATCCGGGTGACCGGCCCCTTTTCGACGAGCACCACCCCAGGCGGCATCCGCCCCCGACCGCCGATCCGGGCGAGTTCTCCGGCATGAGGAGTAAGAATCCGAGGCACTGGCCCTGCCCCAATGATCCCGGGTTGCAGCGCGTCTGCGTCGAGCACGATTGGCACTACGGCCCGCGCCGCGATACTCTCGGCCAACGCGAGCGTTTCCGACTCCCGACCGAGCCCCGGTCCAAGCAGAATCGCAGAAGCCCGTTCTTCCCTCGCCCGCCAGAGATGCTCGCCCTCTAAGGCAAGGTGGCCGGACGGTGTCTCCGGCCAACCCACCCACATCGCCTCCGGAGCCCGAGCGGCAAAGGCGGGAACCAGCCGTTCCGGCACAAACGCAGTGACTAGACCTACCCCACTCCGCAGCGCCGCCAGCACTGTCAGCAGTGCGGCCCCAGGAAAGGAAGCGGATCCTGCGAGAATGAATACGTGACCGTAACTACGCTTGTCGGAGGCAGAGGGCCGCAAACCCGCCAGCGGCCGCAATACCTCTGGCAGGAGCACGCGACCTGGATCCGCCTCCACCGCCGGTAGGCCCGCCGTAATCGAGTCGTCCGCAAAGAAGCCCAGATCGAGATAACGGAGCCGGCCTGCTTCCGTCGCGGCAAGCAGCGGCGTTTTCAGCACCCCCGTGGCGTAGGTGAAATCAGCTCGAACTAGGCCCGCGCTCGGCAAATCGATCGCGGCGCGTAGTCTCACCGGCAACGCATTGAGCTGGTCGATCAGCTGCAAGACGGGGGGATCCACCGGAGGGCGGAACTGGAAGCCAAACAGCCCGTCCAGCAGCAGCTCATAGCTACCCTCTGGTCTATCCACGAGGGCGACCCGGGGACAAAGGGTGACCAGCTCGCGCCAGGCGCGGGCGGCTAAGGGACGCAGCCGCCGCGACCCGAACGGAAAGCAGACCTCAATCCGCGCCTTGGGACATATTTCCAGCAAGAAGCCGGCCGCCAGCAGCGCATCGCCGCCATTATGCCCCTTGCCCGCCACCACCAGCCAGCGACCAGCCGGATCCAGTCCACCTAACTCTGCAGCATCGTGCCGGATGGCCTGGGCGAGCGCGCGGCCGGCAGAGCGCATCGCGGGCCATTCGCGGGCCTCGTCGGCGCCGAACAGCCGTCCTTCCAGCACCCGGGTCTGGGCGGGGCTCAGGATGGGATGGCTGGGCAGCGGTATCATCGGGTCGGGGCGGACGGCTTCATGGGCACATCGTCGGCCGGACGCTCGGTGCGGCCGTGCTGAAGCCATTCGCGATACTCAGCCTCGGTCTCGGTGAACACGAGGGGACATGACGGATCCTCTTTACCCCGACGGATGACGCGGCGCGTAAGGGCGGGAATGCTGCGGAAATACAGCTGCCCGACGACCCGCCGGACCTCGTAGTAGTCGGTAAAGGCCCCGGCCGCGGAGCTCCAAAGGGCAATCTCGGTAACGTTACCCGTCCAGGAGGCGCGCGCTCCCCATTCCGCAAATACCGCCTCCACCGTGGTCAGCGTGCGGGGCAAGGCGGCGGGCAATGGCTCCGGGGCAACCACGCCGGGGAGCACCGCGGGCGGTCCGGCTGGTGCAGAACGCGGACGAAGGTAGGCGTAGACACAGGCCGCGCCCAAGAGGAAACCTGTCATCGCCCACGATAAAGCGCGGGACGGACGATCTTGGCCGAATTGGTCGTCCCGTTCGGGATCTTCAGCCGCCATCGCGCGCCTCCGCCGATGTTTGCCGCACCAGCACGGCCACCGCGACCGCCAAGGACTCCGTGTGGGCGAGGCTGAGGTGGACCCCGGTGGCCCCGACCGCACGCAGCAGAGCGGCCCCGCGCTCGTCAAGGCGAACCAAGGGCTGGTGGCGTTCGCCGTGGTACACCGAGACTGAGCGCCATCCGAGTTCCGCCCCAATGCCCGTGCCGAAGCACTTCGAGACCGCCTCTTTCGCCGCAAATCGGGCCGCGTAGTGCTTGTGGGGAAACTTCATCGTGCCGCAGTAGGCGCGCTCCTCCGCAGTAAAGACTCGGTCGAGGAAGCGCTCACCTTGCCGCTCGATCACGGATCGGATGCGCTCCACCTCAATGAGGTCGATACCGACGCCCACCAAGATGCCCCCCGGGGGCAACTGGGGCAGAACAGGAATTTGCATCGGGTCAGCCAGGTCAGGGATTCATCCGGCGGCGCATCTCCGAGACCGCCTCCTCCACGCCGGTG
This sequence comes from Opitutaceae bacterium, assembly GCA_005786775.1. Lineage (GTDB taxonomy): Bacteria > Verrucomicrobiota > Verrucomicrobiia > Opitutales > Opitutaceae > ER46. The sequence goes on along the minus strand of SYDD01000169.1, from coordinate 769 downwards.
AAGAGAGCGCGGCTGACAATACTGTGCCCGATATTCAGCTCGTGCAGGTGGGGCAGGGTGCGGAGCTCGCTGATGTTGACGTAATTAATCCCGTGGCCGGCGTTGACCCTCAGCCCGAGGGCATGGGCCGCGGCTGCACCGAGACGCAGGCGCTGGAACTCCCGTTCGCGTCCGGCACCGTGGAAGGCGTGGGCGTAGGCCCCGGTGTGTAGCTCGACCCAGGGCGCCGCGACCTTGGCGGCCGCTGCGATCTGCCGCTCATCGGGATCAATGAACAGACTCACCTCGATGCCCGCCGCCGCAAGGGGCTCGACGCAAGCGCGGACGCGATCCAGCGCGCCCGCCACTTCAAGGCCTCCCTCCGTAGTGATCTCTTGGCGACTCTCCGGCACCAGGCAGACCGCCTCCGGACGCAAGCGGAGCGCGAAGGCCAACATCTCAGGCGTGCACGCCATCTCCAGATTCAAGCGCGTCGCGATGCCCTCTCGCAAACGCCAGACGTCCCGTTCCTGAATGTGACGCCGGTCCTCGCGCAGGTGCACGGTTATGCCATCCGCCCCAGCACGCTCCGCGAGTTGGGCAAAGAGCACGGGATCCGGCTCGATGGCCCCCCCCGCAGGCGTAGCGACGGCACGGTAACGAGCTTGTCGCACGGTGGCGCAATGGTCGATGTTAACCCCGAGCAGGATCATGCCCGCAAGGTGCCCACCCCACCGGCCCGCGGAAAGCAGGAAATAAGTCCCATCTTGCCGCAGGCCGTGTCTTCTCC
>SYDD01000168.1 GCA_005786775.1 Opitutaceae bacterium | reverse complement strand
CGGAGCTTCTCGGCCATCCGCTCCGCCTCCTTCTGGTCGATGGTCTCCTGCGCCTTCTCCACGAGCGAGACCACGTCGCCCATCCCCAGAATCCGCGATGCCAGCCGGTCCGGAGGGACCGCGTCAAAGTCCTCCGCCTTTTCGCCGGTGCCGATGAACTTGATCGGCACGCCCGTCACGGCCTTGATCGAGAGCGCGGCGCCGCCCCGCGTGTCGCCGTCGAGCTTGGTGAGCACGAGGCCCGTCAGGCGCAGGGCATCGTGGAACGCCTGGGCGACGTTGACCGCCTCCTGGCCCAGCGCGCCGTCCGCCACCAGCAGTACCTCGTCGGGCTGCACCCGTTCCCGGAGGCGGCGCACCTCCTCGATGAGGTCCGTGTCGATCTGGAGCCGTCCCGCGGTGTCGAACAGAATGCAATCGGCCCCCGCGGCCCGTGCGGCGTCCAAGCCCGCGGCGCCGATCCCGGGGACGTCGCGGGACTGGCGGTCCGCGTAGAAGCCGAGTTCCTCCTGGCGCGCGAGGATCTCCAGCTGGTCGATCGCGGCGGGGCGGTAGATGTCCGCCCCGATGACGAACGGCTTGCCCCCGCGGCGGCGCAGCAGGCGGCCGAGCTTGGCGGTCGAGGTGGTCTTGCCGGAGCCGTGGAGGCCGACCAGCAGCACCTTGAGGGGGCGCGTGGCCGAGAGCCCCGTGGCTCCCTCGCCCAAGAGGCGCACGAGCTCGTCGTGGATCACCTTGATCACCTGCTGGCCCGGAGCGACGCCCTTCAGGACCTCTTGGCCCACGCACTGGAGCTGCACGCGGTCGATGAAGTCCCGGACCACCCGAAAGTGCACGTCGGCCGAGAGCAGGGCGGTGCGCACCTCCTGTAGGGCGGCGGCCATGTTTTCCTCGGTCAGCTTGCCCGCGCCGCGGAGGTTGCGCAGCGCGCCGGTGAGTTTCTCGGTGAGGGAGGCGAACATCGGAGGGGGATAGCTGGGGCGATTTCGGGCGCGTTGCAATCCGGCGCTCGCGCCCGGGGCAACTTCGTCCTCGTCAAGCCCGGCACGATGGCCGATGATCGCGGGTCCTATGAATCCAGTGCTCAAGCTCCTGATCGACGGCGGCAGCCTCACCACCGGCCAACTGGCCCAGGTGGCCGGGCTGACCGAGGCGGAGGTGAACCAGCACCTGGAGCAGCTGCGCCGGGAGGGGATCTTCCTCGGCTGGCGCCCGGTGCTCGACCTTTCCCGGGAGGCCGCCGCGGCCCTGGCGGTGCGGGCCGTGATCGAGGTCAAGGTCACCCCGGAGCGGGGCGGCGGCTTCAACCGCCTGGCCGAGCGTATCGCCCGGTTCGACGAGGTCGAGTCCTGCTACCTCGTCTCGGGCGGCTACGACCTGCTGGTCTTCGTCCGCGGCGCCACGCTCCAACGGGTCGCCTCCTTCGTCTCCGAGAAGCTGTCCACGATCGAGGGCGTCCTCTCCACCTCCACCCATTTCATGCTCCGTTGCTACAAGGAGCAGGGGTTCCTGCTCGGGACGGATGACTCCCAGTCGCAGCGGCTCAACGTCGCGCCCTGAACACCCCTCCCGCAATGAGCACCGACGCGCAACGTTGGGTGGCTGGCCACGTGGCGGGCCTCCCCAGGAGTGGAATCCGCGATTTCTTCGAGCTGGTCGCTAAGATGAAGGGCCAGGATGTGATATCCCTCGGGGTGGGGGAACCCGACTTCGTCACCCCATGGCACGTCCGCGAGGCCGCCATCTACGCGCTGGAGCGCGGCAAGACCTACTACACCTCGAATCTAGGGATGATCGAGCTGCGGCGCGAGATCTCGACCTACGTCGAGCGGCACTTCGGGGTCACCTACCGCCCCGAAGACCAGGTGATCGTCACCGTCGGGGTGAGTGAGGCGCTCGATCTCGCGTTCCGCGCCTTCTGCAATCCGGGTGACAAGGTGATGTTCCACCAGCCCTGCTACGTCAGTTACCACCCGAGCATCTCGCTGGTGCACGGGGCGGGCATCGCGGTGCCGACGTTCGCCCGCGACAACTTCGCCCTCACCGCGGCCGCCCTGCGCGCCGCCTGGCAGCCAGGCGCCAAGATCCTGATGCTCAATCTCCCCTGCAACCCGACGGGCGGCACCTGCACCCGCGGGCAGCTCGAGGAGATCGCCGCCTTCTGCCGCGAAAAGGACCTGCTGGTGCTCAGCGACGAGATCTACTCGGAGCTCACCTTCGAGGGGACGCATACCAGCATCGCCAGCCTCCCCGGGATGGCGGAGCGCACCATCTTCCTCCACGGCTTCTCCAAGGCCTTCGCGAAGACCGGCTGGCGCCTCGGCAACGCCTGCGGCCCGGCCCCGCTGATCGACGCGATGATGAAGGTCCACCAATACGCGATGATGTGCGCGTCGATCATCGCCCAGGAGGGCGCCCTCGAGGCCCTCAAGCACGGCTGGGACAACGTCCTCCGGATGCGGGAGCAGTACCACCGCCGCCGCGACCTCATCGTCCGCCGGCTCAACGAGTCGGGTCTGACCTGCCACCTGCCGCGCGGCAGCTTCTACGCCTTCCCGGACATCTCCGCGACCGGCCTCTCCGAGAAAGACTTCTCCGTGGGCCTCCTGCAGCAGCACAAGGTCGCCGTGGTCCCCGGGCTCGCCTTCGGTGAGAACGGCCGCGGGCACGTCCGCGCCTGCTTCGCCACCGCCTACGACCAGGTGATCGAGGCCTGCGACCGCATCGACCGCTTTGTCCAAGGGCTCCGGAAGTGAGCCCCCCGATGAACCGTATCGTCGCGATCGTCGGCCGGCCCAATGTCGGCAAAAGCCGGCTGTTCAACCGGCTGGCCGGCCGGCGGATCTCCATCGTCCACGACCAGCCCGGGGTCACCCGCGACGTCATTTCCGCCGAGGTGGCCGACGGCGGCTTCACGCTGCTGGATACCGGCGGGCTGGGTTACGAGGGCGCAGACACCCCGGCCGCCCTCACGCGGGCGTCCGAGCGGCAGGTCGAGTTCGCCATCGCCACGGCCGGGCTCATCCTCTTCGTCGTCGATGGCCTCGCCGGCATCGCGGCGCTGGACGAGCGCATCGCCGCCAAGCTCCGTCGGTCCAAGCGCCAGGTCCGCCTCGTGGTCAACAAGGCGGATTTCGGGGACGAGAAGGTCGCGCTCGACGAGGCGTACCGCCTCGGCTTCGGCGAGCCGCTCCGCGTCTCCGCCGAGCACGGCCGCGGCGAGCCGGAACTGCGGGCCGCCATCGCGGAGACGCTGGGCCCGGTCCCGGAAGCCGCTCCCGCCCGCACGGCCGCGGATCCCCTTTGCGTCTGCTTCATCGGCCGGCCCAACGTCGGTAAGTCGTCCCTCAGCAACCGCCTGCTCCAAAGTGACCGGCTGATCGTCAGCGAGGTGCCCGGCACCACCCGGGACTCAATCGAGCTGCCGTTCGAGTTCCTTGGCCGGGACGGGAAGCAGCATCCGTTCCGGCTCATCGACACGGCCGGGATCAAGGCCGCGACCAAGCTCGCCTCCCCAGTGGAGTACTTCTCGCGCCTCCGCTCGCTGGACGCCATCAAGCGCACCGATGTGGTCTTTCTGGTCCTGGATGCCCTCGAGGGCGTCACCCAGCAGGACAAGGCGATCGCGGGCGAGGCCGTGAAGGAGGGCAAGCCGATCGTCATTGTCGTCAACAAGTGGGATCTGGTGAAGGACGCGTTCAGGGCCCAGGGCGGCTTCGAGCCGTACAAGAGCGAGCGCGATTACCGGGAAAAGTATGAAAAGGCCTTGTTCGATCGCCTGTTCTTCACGCCCGGCTCCCCGGTGATCTTCGTTTCGGCGATGAGCGGGTACGAGGTCGACCGGATGCTCAACGCGGCGGTGAAGCTGAACCGTGCGCTGGATAAGCGCATTCCGACCGCGAAGCTCAACCAGCAGCTGACCTTCCTGGCCGAGCGCAACCCGCCCGCCGCGATCGCCGGGCGGCGCTTCCGCATCTACTACGCCACCCAGACGGGCAACCGCCCGTTCCGGATTCGGCTCTTCTGCAATCGTGAGGAGAAGCTTTCGGAACAATACCGCCGTTACCTCGAGGCGGGTTTGGTGGAGGAGTTCGGCCTGCACGGGTGCCCGGTGTTCTTCGAGCTGGTCGGCAAGACTCGCGACGACGAACGGGCGGCCGCCCACGCCGGAGCATCCGGGGGAAGCCGCGATGGTCCGCCCCGTCCCCGCTGGGCTGCCGCGGAAGAGCGGGCCATCGAGGAAGACTAGGCGCTACTCAGCGCCGCTGGCGCTGGCGGTACTCTTCCCCGTTCATCAGCGCCCGGCGCAAATCTCGCTCAGTGAGGCCCTTTTCCTGCATCTGGCGTTCGTAGTTGGCCATTCCCGCGGGATCGGGATCTCGCCCAAGCAGCTCGCGGTAAGCGCGGGTGATGATCTCGCGGACGTTACGCCCGCGCCCCTCTTGGCTGCGGCTGAGATCCGCCCGGATCTGTCCCTGCGTCCATCCCTCGCGCCACTTTGCTCGGTAGTGGGCGAGGCCGGTTGGATCCGCGTCGCGCCCCAGTACTTCCCTATACAGCTGACGGATGGCAGCGTCCGGCTGAATGGCGCGCGCCTCCGGGCTGCGTTGGAGCTGCTGGATGACTTCCTGCTGGCTCCATCCCTCCTGCATGACCCGATCCCGGTAAGTACGAAGGCCGGTGGGATCCGCAGCGCGGTCCAACACCTCGCGGTAGGCGTGTTCCACCATCCGCTCGGCGGTCCGGCGGTCGATTCGTGGCCGCGGCGGCTCGACAATCACGACCCGCGCTGGCGGGGGAGGGGGCGAGACCACTACCACCGACGCAGGGCCCCGTACCTCGATCGCGGCGATGGCCCGATCCCAAGTCTG
>SYDD01000167.1 GCA_005786775.1 Opitutaceae bacterium | reverse complement strand
TCCTGCTGGTAGATGCGCGCCTTCCGCTCCGGCGGGATGGCCGCGAAGACGTAGCCCGTGAACAGCGGCTTGGTGAAGGTCCGGTTCCGCGTGCCGTACCGGCGGGTGCTGCTCACCAGCGGCAGGTAATGCTCGAACGCCTCCGCCCGCATCAGCGCGGCGAACTTCTTCTCACACCGGGGGCGGGTGTGGCACACCAGCCAGGGAGCCGCCTCGCTCATCCGCGCTGCAGCAGGAACCGGACGGCGGCGTGGTAACCCTCAAAGCCCAGCCCCGTGATCACGCCCAGGCACAGCGGCGCGGTCAGGGACCGGTGCCGGAACTCCTCGCGCTGGTAGAGGTTCGAGAGGTGCACCTCCACCGCCGGCAGTTTCGCCCCCGCCAGCGCGTCCCGCAGGGCCACGCTGGTGTGGGTGAACGCCCCGCCGTTGAGCACCAGGCCGTCCACCTTCGCGTCCGCCCACGCCGCGATGCGGTCGATCAGGTCTCCCTCGTGGTTCGACTGGAAGAATTCCAGTCGCGCATGAGCCTCGAACTCAGCCCGCAAGGCGCGCTCGAGGTCGGCTAGGGTCGCACGGCCGTAGATCTCCGGCTCCCGCTTACCGAGCCGGTCGAGGTTGGGGCCGTTGAGGATGGCGATCGTCTTCATCGCGGCAGCAGAAGGGAGGACGGGGACGGGGAAAAGTCCCAAATGGATTCAAAGGGGGTTGGCTGTGGCGATGAACTCCCAGGGCAGCGCGAAGCGCCGCGACAACTCCGCGGCCAGCGCCCGCACGCCATGCACCTCCGTCGCATAGTGGCCGCAGCAATACAGGTTGAGCCCCTCCTCCTGTGCCCGGTTGAACCACTCCTCGCGTAGCTCGCCGGTCACCAGGGTGTCCGCCCCCGCCTTCCCCAGCTCGGGCACGGCGCTATTGCCGGAGCCGCTGCAGAAGGCCACGGCCCCGACGCGTTCCGGGCCGCATTCGATCGCCACCACGCGCGGGTACGCCGCCTCGAGACGCCGCCGCAGTTCCGCGCGCGCCAGCCGCGCGTCCGCCACGCACCCGATCGCCTCGCCGTCCCGCACCAGAAAGGGCCGCTTCGGCCGCAAGCCGACCTGCCGGGCCAGCAGGGCGTTGTTCCCGATCTGCGGGTGCGCGTCTAGCGGCAGATGGCTCGAATACAGGGCGCAGCCCCCTTCCACCAGCGTCGCCACGCGCTCGTAGGCCGGCCCGGTCAAGGGCCGCGCGGGGTCCCAGAAGAGCCCGTGGTGGACGATCAGGAAATCTACGCCCGCCGCCACCGCCTGTCGGAACGGGTCGCGCCCCGCGTCCACCGCCGCGCCGATCCGGGTCACCCGGCCCCGATTCGCCACTTGCAGGCCGTTCCAGGCCCCGGGGGCATCGGTGAAGGCGGTCCGGCGCGTCCGCCGATCGCAGTAGGTCACGAGGTCCTCAAGTCTCGCCATAGAGGAAGGGTGGGGGCGCGTCGGCCCGCCGGTCAACCCTGCGCGCGGCGCCGCCCCATCGCGGGATTGCCCCCCGGCGCCGCCCGCCCCAAGGTTCCGGCTCCGCCGTATGCAACCCGCCTCCTCCCCCGCGAATCCTGCCCCGGTCGACCTGATCGCGGAGGCCGCCGCGCGTTTCCCGCACCGCCCGAGCTGGGACGAGTACTTTATGGCCACGGCCGTCCTGATGGCCTCCCGCTCCAACTGCGAGCGGCTCCATGTGGGCTGCGTGATCGTCACTGGCGGGGAGCACCGGCACCGGCTGGTCGCCGCTGGCTACAACGGATTTCTCCCCGGCACGCCCCATGTGTCCCGCGTCCGCGACGGCCACGAGCAGGCCACGGTCCACGCCGAGCAGAACGCGGTCGCCGACGCCGCCCGGCGCGGGAGCTCAGTAGTCGGCTGCGTGGCCTACGTCACCCACTACCCCTGCATCAACTGCGCCAAGATCCTTGTTTCCGCCGGCATTACCGAGATTAAGTACCGACAGAATTACCAGAACGACCCGATCGTCGCCCCGCTGCTCGCCGAGGCCGGGGTGCGGATCTTGCAGCTTTGAACGCGATGGCCGGCCGCCGCCAGACCACTCCTGCCTCCGTCGCCGGGTCCCTTCTGCTGGCCCACCCAAATCTGCGCGACGATAACTTCCGTCGCACGGTTTTGCTGATGTCGTTCCACGACGCCGAGGGTGCGCGAGGGCTCATCTTGAACCGCCCGCTCGGCCGCCGCCTCGGAGAGCTCAAGGGCGAGTTCGCGCTGGGGCCCCTCGCGTCCGTCCCGCTCTACACCGGCGGCCCGGTCGAGCCCGGGCAGCTCCTGCTGGCCGGCTGGCAAGTCGCTCCCGACGGCGTGCGCCTCCACTTCGGCCTTGAGCTCGACCGCGCGGCCCAGCTGGTCGGGGAGGAGGGCGCGCACGTCCGCGGCTTCCTCGGTTACTCCGGCTGGTCCGCCGGCCAGCTGGAGGGGGAGCTCCGCGCGCAGTCCTGGGTGGTCGCCCTGCTCGCCGAGGATCTCCTCGCGCTGCCCCACGACGCCTCCCTCTGGGGCACGCTCCTCGGCCGCGAGGGCGACGAGTGGCGGCTCCTCGCGGGCGAGCCCGAGGACCCGGAACGCAACTGACGCCGGCCAACTATTCCGTTGACACTCCCCCCGGCCGCGGGGTGTTGTTTCCACTTTTATGAAAGTCGTTTCCTCTATCAAGTCCGCCAAGAAGCGTCACCCCGCCTGCCAGGTGGTCCGCCGCCGGGGTAAGATTTACGTGATCAACAAGGTCGAGCCCCGCTACAAGGCCCGCCAAGGCTAACCCTCCAGTCCCCCTTTTCCGCGATGAAAGCCGAAGGCCATCCCACCCTCAACAACGTCTGCTTTCTGGACATCGGCACCGGTCGCCGATTCCTGACCCGCTCCACGATGAAGTCGGCCCGCAAGGAGCAGATCGACGGCGCGGAGTACTTCGTCGTCGCGCGCGACGTCACGAGCGACTCCCATCCCGCCTACACCGGCGAGAAGCGCCTGGTCGACACCGCCGGCCGCGTCGAGAAGTTCACCTCGAAGTTCAAGCGCGGCGCCGGGAAGAAGTAAGTCCCGGTCCCAAACCCTAGTTTTCCCTGCTGCCCGGCGATGCCCTCGCCGGGCTCTTGCTTTATGCGCCTGCATCCCTTCCAGGGCCTTGTGCCCGACCCCGCCCTCGCCCCCGAGGTCGCCTGCGTGCCCTACGACGTGGTCAACACCGCCGAGGCCGCCGCCCTCGCCGCCGGCCGGCCCCATAGCCTCCTCCACGTGGACCGCGCCGAGATCGGCCTCCCGCCGGAGACCGACCCGTACTCCGACGCGGTCTACGCCCGCGCCCGCGCCAATTTCGAGGCCCTCCAGCGCCAAGGGGTCCTGCGCCGCGAGACCGAGCCCTGCCTCTACCTGTACCAGCAGCGGATGGGCGACCACGTCCAGCGCGGCCTCGTCGCCGGCTGCCACGTGGACGATTACGACGCCGGGCTCATCAAGCGCCACGAGAAGACTCGCAAGGACAAGGAGGACGACCGCACGCGCCTGATCGACACCCTCGGCGCGGACACGGGCCCCGTGTTCCTCACCTACCGCGATCAGCCGTCCCTCACCGCCCTGGCTGACGCCCTGGTACGCACGCCGCCGCAGCACGATTTCACCGCGCCCGACGGCATCCGCCACACGGCCTGGCGCATTCCGGGCGGGGCGGAGTGGATCCGCGCCTTCGCCGCCGTGCCCGTCACCTACATTGCGGATGGTCACCACCGGGCCGCCAGCGCCGCCCGCGTCGCGCGCCTGCGGCGCGAGCGCAATCCGGCCCATCGCGGCGACGAGGAATACAACTGGTTCCTGTGCGTCCTTTTCCCGGCCAGTGAGCTGAAGATCCTCCCTTACAACCGCATCGTGGTCGACCTGCACGGGCTCGCCCCGGAGGCCTTCCTGGCGGAGGTGCGCGCCCGCTTTGGCCTGCGCGAGGGCGCGGCGCCCGCCCCGGCCGCCGTCGGCCAGGTCAGTATGTACCTTGGGGGCAAATGGTACGGCCTCACCTGCACGCCCGCCGCGGACGCGGATCCGGTCGCTCGCCTCGACGTCAGCGTGCTGCAGGATCGCCTCCTCGGGCCCGTGCTGGGCATCGCGGACGTCCGCACCAGCAAGCGCATCGACTTCGTCGGCGGCATCCGCGGCACCGCAGAGCTGGTCAAGCGCGTCGATGCGGAGGGTGGGGTGGCGTTCTCGATGTACCCGGTGACCCTCACGCAGCTGATGGATATCGCGGACGCGGGGCAGATTATGCCCCCGAAGAGCACCTGGTTTGAGCCCAAGCTGCGCTCGGGCCTCTTCATCCACACCTTCTGAGCCGGACTCATGCAGTTGGAGGCGGAGCAGCGGGGTGAGATGGCGAGCGCATTTCAGAGGCGAAAGACCGAGGCATACCCGGAGGGTATGTCGACGGGAGAGAGCCACGGAAAGGTGCCGTCAGATCACCTCGATGCGACCTGATCAACTGCATGAGTCCGGCTGAGCCAACGGGGCCGGGGGCGAACCCCGGCTCCGGTCAGGCCTGCTGCAGGTCCTTCCGCAGCACGCCGATGCACGGCAGGTTGCGGTAGCGCTCGGCGAAATCGAGGCCGTAGCCGACCACGAACTCGTCCGGGATCGTGAACCCGACGAAGTCCGCCTCGATCGCCACCTGGCGGCGCGCCTTCTTGTCGAGCAGCACGCAGGTGCGGAGGCTGGCGGGGCGGTGGCGGCGGATGAGCTTAGTCACGAACTGCAGCGTCTTCCCCGTGTCGAGGATGTCGTCGATCACCAGCACGTGCCGGCGGCGGATGTCGAGCGTGAGGCTGGAGATGAGCTGGGGCGTGCCGATCGAGGTGGTGCGGGCGCCGTAGCTGGAGACGCGGATGCAGTCGAGGCGGACCGGGTTGTCGATCTCGCGCATCAGGTCGCTGGTGAACATCACCGCGCCGTTGATGAGGGAGATGAGCGTGAATTCCTCCTCGCCGTAGACCGCCTTGATCTC
>SYDD01000166.1 GCA_005786775.1 Opitutaceae bacterium | reverse complement strand
CTGTGGGGGCTCGTCAAGCTGTCGGACACCTCCGGCTTCGAATGGCTGCGGGCGCTGTTCCTCCTGGTGCCAATCGGCCTGATGATCTGGTTCGGCCGCTCGCCGCACCGGGAGACGCGCCAGCTCGGGGCGATCTTCTACTTCTTCATCGGGGCCTTCATCTTCTGGGCGTTGTTCGAGCAGGCGGGCACCTCGCTGACCCTGTTCGCAGAGCGGCACACCGCGACGCACGTGGGCGGGATCGAGGTTCCCTCCTCGTGGTACCAGTCGGCCAACCCGATCTTCGTCATCGCGCTGGCGCCGCTCTTCGCGCTGCTCTGGACGCGCCTGGGCGACCGGCAGCCCTCGAGCCCGCTGAAGTTCACCCTCGGCCTCGTGTGCCTCGCGCTGGCCTTCGGCCTGATGGTGCCGGCGGCGCAGCTGGCGATGCAGGGGCGGGTGAGCCCGCTGTGGCTGCTCGGGCTCTATTTCCTGCAGACGATCGGGGAAATGCTGCTCAGCCCGGTCGGGTTGAGCACCTTCACCAAGATCGCCCCGCGGCACCTGGTGGGGGCGATGCTGGGCATCTGGTTCCTTGGGGCCGCGTTCGGCAACAAGTTCGCGGGTGTCCTGGCCGCGCAGTTCGGCGAAGGGGAGACCGGGCAGCTGGACCGCTTCTTCGGACAGCAGGCCCTCGCGGTGCTGGCGGCCGCGGGCGTGTTCTTCGCCCTGGTTCCGTGGGTGCGCCGGCGGATGGGCGGCGTCCGCTGAACCTTAATCCAAGCGCGATGACCCTGCGTTCTTGGTTTGCCACCCCGATCTATGCCGCCCCGCTGCAGCCGCGCGGCGGCGAGCGCCTGCGCGCCGATCTGGAGGAAGAGTGCCGGCGACTGCGGGACTTTGATGCCGCCGGCCGGCGCTGGTCGGCGCGCAACTACCCGGGCGGCTACACCAGCTACGCCTCGATGAACGAACTGCATCGCTTCTCGAGCACGTTCGCGACGCTCGAACAGCGCCTGCAGCCGCACGTCCGCCGCTTCGCCCGCGAGCTGGCCTTCGACCTCGGCGGCCGCGCGCTGCGGCTGACCGACCTCTGGGTGAACATCATGCCGCCGACGGCGGCCCACTCGCTTCATCTGCACCCCTTGTCCTGCATCAGCGGCACCTACTATGTGGCGACTCCTCCGGGTTGTCCGGGGCTGAAGTTCGAGGACCCGCGGCTGGATCGGTTCATGGCGGCCCCTCCCCGCAAAATATCCGCCCCGCCCGCGCGGCGGACGCACGTCACCTATCCGGCGACGGCGGGCTCGGTGATCCTGTTCGAGAGCTGGCTGCGCCACGAAGTGGTGACGAACCGGGTCGACGCCGAGCGGATCAGCATCAGCTTCAACTTCAACTGGGCGTAAGGGAACGGCAGGAACCGTGACGCCGGGCGTGCCTTGAGCCTGCCGGTCCGATTGCGCCCCTTGCGCCTTTTGTGGCTATCTGCAGGCCCGCCCTCCGCCCGCTAGCGCCCGCGGCGCCGCGCGCCCCTGGCCGCGGCCGGACGCGCCGGCCGCTGCGCGGGCGCCGCACCGCGTGTGTGGCGCCCCGACTTGAGGGCGTCGATTTGGTCCCGCAGCACCGCCGCCCGCTCGAACTCAAGCCGGTTGGCCGCCTCCTGCATCTCCTCCTCCAGTTCGGCGATCACCGCCGCCGCATCATCGACCGTCTCCGCCACCACTGGCTCCGCCTCGCGGCGCCCAGAGCCATCCAACACGTGGAGGCTCGCTTGCGCCGCCCGCCGCACACTCCGCGGGGTGATCCCGTGTTTCTCATTAAAGGCCAGCTGCTTCTCCCGCCGGTAAGCCACCGCCGCCAGTGTCCGTCGGATCGACTCAGTCTGCTGGTCCGCGTAGAAGATCACCCGGCCCTTTTCGTGCCGCGCCGCTCGGCCCGCCGTCTGGATGAGCGAGGTCTCGCTGCGGAGAAACCCCTCCGTGTCCGCATCCAGCACCACCACGAGTGCCACCTCCGGCAGGTCGAGACCCTCGCGCAGCAGGTGGATGCCAATGAGGACGTCAAAATTGCCCAGGCGCAGGTTGCGGAGAATCTCAACCCGCTCGATGGCGTCGATGTCCGAGTGGAGGTATTCGACCCGAATTCCCGCCTCGCGGAGGTGGCTGGTCAGGTCCTCCGCCAACCGCTTAGTCAGCGTGGTCACTAGTACCCGTTCCCCGGCGGCCGCGGCGGCGCGCGCCTCGGCAATCAGGTCCTCTACTTGGCCACGCGTTGGCCGCAGGGTGATCTCCGGGTCGAGCAAGCCCGTAGGGCGTACCAATTGCTCCGCGATCACGGTGGAATGCTTGAGCTCATAGGGCCCTGGCGTGGCGGACACGTAGACCAGCTGGCCGGTGGCGCTCTCGAACTCGGCGAAATTCTGGGGCCGGTTGTCGAGGGCCGAGGGCAGACGGAAGCCGAAGTCCACGAGGGTCGTCTTCCGAGCCCGGTCGCCGTTGTACATCCCGCCGATCTGCGGAAGCGTTACGTGGCTCTCGTCGACCACCAGCAGGAAGTCGCGCGGGAAGAAATCGAGCAGGCAAAACGGGCGCTCACCGGGCGGCCGGCCCGTCAGGTGCCGGGAGTAGTTCTCGATGCCGTTGCAGAAGCCCATCTCCTGCAGCAGCTCAAGGTCGTACTCGGTGCGCATCCGGATTCGCTGCGCCTCCAGCAACTTCCCCGCGCGCTCGAATTCGGCTACCCGTTCATCCAGCTCGCGCCGGATGCCGGCGATCGCGGGCTCCAGCTTGCCGCGGCTGGTGACGTACTGGTTCGCCGGGTAAAGGTCGAACTGCTCCAGACCCCGTCGGATCTGGCCCGTCAACGGATCGAATTCCTGCAGGGACTCGATCTCGTCGCCAAAGAATTCCACCCGGAGCCCGTGCTCAAGGTAGGCGGGCATGATGTCGACTACATCGCCCCGGACGCGGAAGCGCCCCGGTTTGAGCTCTAGGTCGTGGCGCTCGTAAAGGTTCTCCACCAGCCGCTCCAGCAGGCGCTGGCGCTCTAGGCCGGCGCCACGGCGCAGCGGAATCATCAGGGAGGTGAACTCTTGAGGCGATCCGAGGCCGTAGATGCAGGAGACGCTCGCCACCACGATCACGTCCCGCCGCGAGACCAGCGAGCTGGTGGTCGCCATCCGCAGGCGCTCGATCTCCTCATTGATCGCCGAGTCCTTCTCGATGAACGTGTCGCTGGAAGGAATGTAGGCCTCGGGCTGGTAATAGTCGT
>SYDD01000165.1 GCA_005786775.1 Opitutaceae bacterium | reverse complement strand
CTCGTCGCGCTGGTGCTCCTGCTGGTGCTGAGCGTGACCAGCCTGCACGCGCTCGTCCGGCGCCTCGGGGCGCGCCGCTGGAAGGCGTTGCACCGGCTGGCCTACATCGCGGCCGCCTTCGCCGCGTGGCACCAGATCGAGGCGCAGAAGGTGTTCCCGCCCCAGGTGCTCGTCATCTTCGGCCCGGTGGTAGTCCTGCAGGTTGCGCGCTGGTGGCGTGAGCGCCGGCCGCGGTCGCCGGCGGTCTGAAGCCCGGGTGTTGGCGGTGGGACGCTCAGCGCGGTAGGAAGAGTGGGGCGCCCGGGCCCATCGGGATGCCCGCCCAGATCCAGACTGCCAGTAGCAGCATCCAGATGGTCAGGAAGACCACCGAATAGGGCAGCATCGTGGCGATGAGCGTGCCGATGCCGGCGTCCGGCTCGTACTTGTGGGCGAAGGTCAGGATGAGCGGGAAATAGCTCATCAGGGGCGTGATGATGTTGGTGACGCTGTCCCCGACGCGGAACGCCCCCTGCACGAGCTCCGGCGAATAGCCGAGGAGCATGAACATTGGGACGAAGACCGGGGCGAGCAGGGCCCACTTCGCAGAGGCGCTCGAGATCAGCAGGTTCACGAGGGCCGCGAACAGCACTAGGGCGACCATCAGTAGAATCGGCATCTGCTGCAGGCCGAGGGCCGAGACGAGCCCCGCGCCCTTCACGGCCAGAATCACCCCGAGGTTCGTCCAAGTGAAGTAGGCGATGAACTGGGCGGCGAAGAACGCTAGGACGATGAACGAGGCCATCGACTTCATCGTGCCGGTCATCCCGGACATGATGTCGTGGTCATTGCGGAGCGTTCCGGCCGCGAGGCCATAGGCGACGCCCGGCAGGAGCCCGAACAGGAAGATCACGGCGCCCAGGCCGCGCATAAACACCGACTGTTCGAACCCGGGATTGCCCGGCGTCTGGAGGAAGCCATCGGCGGGCAACAGGCCCCAGAGGGCGAGCCCGGTGAGGGCGACGGCGGTGGCGGTGGCCGCGAGGAGTCCGCGGCGTTCCGCGGGCGAAAGCGGATTCAGTTCATCCCGGGGAGCCTTGCCCTGATATTCGCCGAGGCGGGGCGCGACTACCCGGTCCGTCACCCAGGTGCCGGCCGCCGTGAGCACGAAGGTGGAGACGCCCATGAAGTACCAATTGGCGGTGCCGGCGACGGAATACCCGGGTTGCACCACGTGCGCCGCGGCCTCGGACAGGCCGGCCAGGAGGACGTCGACCGAGCTGACCAGCAGGTTGGCGCTGTACCCGCCGGAGACCCCGGCGAAGGCGGCGGCAAGGCCCGCCAGGGGGTGTCGGCCGACCGCGTGGAAGGTGGCCGCGGCGAGGGGGATCAGCAGCACGTAGCCGACCTCGCTGCCCGCGTTGGACATGATGCCCGCGAAGACGATCATCGGCGTGACTAGGCGGCGCGGGGTGGCGAGGACGGCGAGCCGGAGGGCGGCGCCCATCAGCCCCGAGTGTTCGGCGATGCCGATGCCGAGCAGGCACACCAGCGAGATGCCCAAGGGCGGGTAGGCGAGGAAGTTCCGGATGGGTTCCAGCAGCATCCGGTGCACCCCCTCGAGGGAGAGCAGGTTCACCACGGCCACGGTCTTGCCGTTGCCGGGATGGACCGCGGAGACCCCCGCGGTGTGGAGGATCCAGGAAAGGACGACGACCGCCGCGGCGAGCGCGAGGAAGAGGGTGGCGGGGTGGGGCAGGGCGTTGCCGGCGCGCTCGACCGCATTGAGCAGCCGGGGCAGCAGGGCGGGGCGGGATGGGGCGGATTCCGGGGGGGGCATAGGCACGACGAAGCCGAGGCGGGCGATCACGGCAAGCCGGGGGTGCGTTTCCTGGGCGGGCGGACCAGGGCACTGGACCGGCGAGTTACGTCAGTTTTGCCCGTCCGAAGGCAGGAACCTCTGAGCCCGGCTGGGCGTCTCAACCGGTGTCGGGGTTAGGTGAAGCAAGAACGCCAGAGAGTCCGCGAAAGAGTCGGTCCGGGTTCCTTGAGAGCGCAGCGGCCAGGATGCCGCGGGGCTCGGCTCCCGCCGGAAAGGTTCCGGTGAGGCAGTGAGAGATGAGTCCGGTGGGACTTGCAGGTCAGGCGAGTGGTCCCGCGGCCAGCCCTTGGATCGTCCGCCGGGTCGGTGGTTTGGGGTGCGGCGGCCGGTCCGGTCAGGAACGGGCCCCCGCGCGTGGGCGCGGGGGCCTTTCGGTGACGTGGGGTGACTAGAAAATCGAGATGGCGCGGGCGCTCTCGAAAACGACCCAGAAGACGCCGCCGAGGAGGGTGAAGCGGAGGGCCCGCTTCACCAGGGCGCGGCTGCGCAGCACGGCGGAGAGTGGGTCCGCGCGCAGGCGCGAGCGGTTGATCCCGGCCATGAAGCTCACGAAGTGCGGATTGCGGAAGCGGGCCGCGGCGGCGGCCGACTTGGGGCGCAAGAGAGAATGGATGCGAGCTCTCAGCACGCGGCGACTCACGAAGTTTGGGGTGGTGATTTCAAGCGGAAAGCCCCTACGGTCCGTTTTTTTAAAGGACAATCCCGCCGATGCATCACTTTCGTTATTCCGGTCCCGACCTGCACTGCGAATCCGTTGACCTAGCTGCCGTCGCGCGCCTCTACGGCACGCCCACCTACGTCTACAGCGCGACCACGATGGAGGATAATTACCGTCGCCTGCAGCGTGGGCTGGAGGGGCTCGACGCCCATCTCTGCTACGCGATGAAGGCGAACTCGAACCTCGCGGTGCTGCGGCACTTCGCCAACCTCGGAGCGGGCTTTGACCTAGTTTCGGGCGGCGAAATCCGCCGGGTGCTGGCGGCTGGTGGTAACGTCCGCGGGAGCGTGTTCGCCGGGGTGGGCAAGACCGAGGCGGAGATCGCCCTGGCCCTGGAAAACGGGATCTTCTCGTTCCACGTCGAGAGCGAGCCGGAGCTGGCGCGCATCAACCACGTGGCGGGCCGGCTGGGCGTGAAGGCGCCGGTGGCGATTCGGGTGAATCCGGACGTCGACGCCCACACTCACGCGAAGATCACGACTGGGAAGAGCGACAACAAGTTCGGCATCCCCTTGGCCCACGCGGCTGCGGCCTACGAGGCGGCCGCCCAGTACCCGCACCTGGAGATCCGGGGCGTGCAGATGCACATCGGCTCGCAGCTCACGTCCGTCGCGCCGTTCGTCGAGGCGGTGAAGAAGGTGGCTCCCTTTGCCGCCGAACTGAAGCAGCGCTACGGCATCAAGTACTTCTCGATCGGTGGCGGGATGGGCATCATCTATCGGGACGCCCTCGCCAGTGGCGCCGCCCAATGGTGGGAGTCGCAGCCCGCCGACCAGCGGCCCCTGACCCCCGAGAGCTATGGCGCGGCCCTAGTGCCGTTGCTGCGGCCGCTCGGACTGAAGATCCTGCTCGAGCACGGGCGTTTCATGGTGGGCAACGCTGGGGCGCTGATCGCGCGGGTCGAGCATCTCAAGCGCGGGGCGAACCGGAACTTCTTGGTGGTCGATGCGGCGATGAACGACCTCGTGCGGCCGGCGATGTACGACAGTTACCACGAGATCGTGCCCCTGCGCCGGGATTCGTCCCG
>SYDD01000164.1 GCA_005786775.1 Opitutaceae bacterium | reverse complement strand
GTGTCGCGGTAATCGGCCTTGATCCGGGCGAGGGTCTCCCGGTCGACCGTGGTGACGGTCGCGGGGTCGCGGGCGGTGAGGGCGGTGGCGTAGGTCTGGAGATCGTACCCGTGGCGGGCGCGAAAGACCTCCGGCAGGCGTGCCGTCCAGCTGGCATTGAAGTATTCGAAAGAGTCGTGGAACTGGCCGCGGATGAGCTCCCGGGGGAACGCGGCGAAGGCGCGTTCAAAGGGGGCCAAGTAACGGCCCAGAGCGGCGACCGAGTAGGGGTCCACCACGAGGCCCTCGCCGCCGGGGGCGGCCCGCTTGACCTGCATGCGGGTGGCTTCCCCGGTCAGGCGGCCTTCCTTGAGCACCACCTTTTGCAGGGCATCCGCGGGCTGCACCCACGGGCCGCCGAAAGGCCAGCCGGTTCCGGTGGCCATGTCGACGCCCAGACCCAGCCGCCGGGCCTCGCGGCCGGTGTGGGCCAGCATCTCCATCCACTGCGGGGAGAGGAACGGCACGGAGCGGCTCTCCGCGCCCTGCGCGCCGTAGATGGGGGTGATCTCGACCCCGCCGAGGCCCGCGGCCGCGAACTGCTCCAGTTGGGCGGTCAGGTTGGCCGGGTCGACCGCGCTGCCCGGCCACCACCAGCGCGTCCAGGGCCGGCTTTCCCGCGTGGGCGCCGGCCAGGCCGTGGGGTCGGCGGCGGGCGCCGCCGCGGCGGGCGCGAGCAGGGCAAGCAGGGCAGCAAGGCCCGCGGGGTGCAGGTGCGACCAATGGGGCATTTGGCGGAGGGAATGAAAAAGGCGCCGCGGGGCGAGCCGGCGGGCGGCGGACAGTCGGGCGGCGTCAGCCACCCAGATACGTGGCCTTGAGTCGCGGGTCTGCTCGCAGCTCCTGGCTTGGGCCGGACATCACGATGCGCCCCGTCTCCAGCACGTAGGCGCGGCTGGATACCTCGAGGGCCAGGTTAGCATTCTGCTCGACCAGTAGGATGGTGATGCCGCGCTGCCGGTTGATCGCCACGATTTGTTCAAAGATCGTGGTGATAAGCCGCGGTGCGATGCCCAACGACGGCTCATCAAGCATCAGAAAGCGCGGGTTCCCCATCAGGGCCCGGCCGATCGCAAGCATCTGCTGTTCTCCGCCGGACAGGGTGCCCGCGGTCTGGCGCAGCCGCTCCCGCAGCCGCGGAAACAGCGCGAAGACTTGTTCGCGGTTGGTCGCCACGCGCTCCCGGTCGCGGTCGAGATAGGCGCCCATCGCGAGGTTCTCGGCGACGGTCAAGTTGGCGAACACCATCCGCCCCTCCGGCACGTGCCCTAGCCCGCGGGCGACGATCCGGTGGGCCGGCTGGCCCAGCAGCGGCTGGCCGTCAAACTCCGCCGTCCCGGTCGAGCGGATGAGGCCCGAGAGCGCGCGCAGGGTCGTGGTCTTACCCGCCCCGTTCCCGCCGATCAGGGTCACGATTTCCCCTTGGCCGATGGTGAATGAAACCCCGCTCAGCGCGTTGATGGCGCCGTAGGAGACCCGCAGGTCGGAGACTTGGAGTAAGGGCGCGCTCAATGATGGGCCAGGTTTCGGTGATGGTCCTCGCCGAGGTAGGCCTCGATCACCTTGGGATTCGACTGGATCTCCGCCGGCGAGCCCTCGGCGATCTTCACGCCGTAGTCCAGCACCGCGATCCGCCGGCAGCACCCCATCACCACGCGCATTGAATGCTCGACCAAGAGGATCGAGAGGGAGAACTCGCGCTGTACCCGTTGGATGAGGCTGATCAGCTCGAGCTTCTCTGTCGGGTTCATTCCTGCCGCCGGTTCGTCGAGCAACAGCAGCCGCGGGCGCGTGGCGAGGCAGCGGACGATCTCCAGCCGTCGTTGCTCCCCATACGGCAGGCTTCGCGCTGGTTCGTGGCGCCGGGGACCGAGATGGAACAGTTCCAGCAACTCTTCCGCCCGGCGGGTCAGGTCCGCCTCGTCCCGCGTGAACGCCGCGCTCCGCAGCAGGGCATGCCAGGGCCGCGTCCCGCGGTGCAGGTTACAGGCGGTGCGTACGTTATCGAGGACCGACAGGCGCCCGAAGAGGCGGATGTTTTGAAACGTCCGCGCGATGCCCAGCGCCGTGATCTCGTGGGGATGCAAGCCGGCGAGGTCCCGACCGCGGAATCGAAGCGTCCCGGCAGAGGGCGGGTAAACTCCGGTGACTAGGTTGAAGACAGTCGTCTTGCCCGCCCCGTTGGGCCCGATCAATCCGCAGAGCTCATCCTCTCCGATCGTGAGGTCCACCGCGTTGACCGCGGTGAGCCCCCCGAAGCGGAGCGTCGCCCCTTGAAGTTGAAGCACTGCCGGCATGGGTTCACGCCGTACCGCCCCGGCGGGGACGGACGAGCAGGCCCTCGGGTCGTAGGATCATCAGCAAAATGAGCAGTAGGGCGTAAAGGATCATCCGGTACTCGGCGATCGGCCGAAGTACCTCAGGCAACAGGGTGAGCAACACCGCGGCGCCAATTACCCCCGCCGTGTGGCCCATCCCTCCCAAAATAACCATCACGACGACTTCGATGCTCCGGGTGAAATCAAAGCCCGTCGGGGTGATGGTCAGCTTGAAGTGCCCGTACAGGCCGCCAGCGATCCCGGCGAAAAACGCTCCCACCGCGAACGCTACCACCTTGTATCGGGTCGGATTGAGTCCCACCGCCGCCGCCGCAATCTCGTCGTCGTGTACCGCGAGGAACCCCCGTCCATACGTCGAGTGCACCAACGCCAAGACCGTGTACACCGTGACGGCGACGCTCGCCAGCACCCAAAAGATGTTGGTGTAGGCCGGGATGGCGTTGAGCCCCAGTGCGCCGCCCAGGACCTCCACGTTTTGCAGGATCACCCGGATGATTTCCCCAAAACCTAAGGTGACCAAGGCGAGATAGTCGCCGCGCAACCGCAGCGAGGGTACGCCGACGAGCAGCCCGGCCCCGGCCGCGGCGCCACCCCCGACCAGTAGCGCGAAGAGGAATGCCGTCCCCTGCACCAGTCCCCCCGCTTCCGCGAGGTCCCCGAATAGCGCCGGCGCCAAAAACAAGGAAACCGCCGCCGACAAATATGCGCCTACGGCCATGAACCCCGCGTGGCCCAGCGAGAACTGTCCGGTGTAGCCGTTAACAAGGTTCAAGGAGACGGCCAAAATCACGTTAATCCCCACGCCGATCAGGACGTCGAGGTAGTACGGATTTAGCAGGGGTGCCGCCAGTGCCACCAGTCCGCTGGCCCCCAGCGCGGCAAGAAGAAGCAGAAGCGGATGGCGCATCTCAGACTTTCTCCACCGTGACCCGTCCCAGCAGTCCCGCCGGACGCAGCAGCAGCACCAGAATCAGCACCGCGAAGGCGATCGCATCCTTGTAGGTCGACCACGCGCTGCCTCCGACGTAAGTCTCGACCACCCCGATCAGGAGCCCCCCCAGCGCGGCGCCCGGGATATTGCCGATCCCACCCAGCACCGCCGCCACGAACGCCTTCAAGCCCGGCATCACGCCCATCAGCGGGTCGATCGAGGGATAGTTCAGGGCATAAAGGATGCCTCCCGCCCCGGCCAGGGCGGAGCCGAGGCCGAAAGTGAAGGAGATCACCACGTCGTTGTTGATCCCGACCAATTGCGCCGCCCGCGGGTTCAGGGCTACCGCTCGCATGGCCGTGCCGATCCGCGTGCGATGCACGATCAGCTCCAGCCCAATCATCAGGAGCACGGCCACGCCGATGACAACTAACTGGTTGGTCGATACGACCACCGGGCCGAGGTTGAAGCGCCCCACGGGGAACAGGTCGGGTAAGGTCCGGGGCGCGGCGCCCAGCATCAGTTGGCCGCTGTACTCAATCAGTAGCGATACCCCGATGGCGGTGATCAGCACGTTGAGGGTAGGGGCACCCCGGAGGGGCCGGTAGGCCAGCCGTTCGATCACCATGCCCAGCACGGCGCAGCCGGCCATCGCCATCGCCAGCACGCCCAGTCCGCCAAGGAGGGTGCCTGCTGGGACCAGCCGCCCTCCGAAATAGCCGAGGAACGCCCCGACCATGAAGAGGTCCGCGTGCGCGAAGTTGATGAAGCGCAACACCCCGTAGACCATCGTGTAGCCGAGCGCGATGAGGGCGTAGATCGCACCCAGAGAGATGCCGTTCAGCAATTGCTGGAGAAACTCGGACAAGCGGTGGAGGCTTGGCGCCGGCTCGCGGGTGGTCAACCCCGCCTTTCGGCCGCGACGGATGCCCCTGGTGCGCCCGCGGAGGCAGCCTCCGGATACCCGATCGGCGTCGCAGGGCGGCGACCGTGGAATTACCCCCTCACGTCGGGTAGTAGTTCCAGCTCCGTTTACCATTGGCTCCGCTGCACTGCCCGCCACGCTCGCGCTCAGAGTTCACCGTCTTTGCGGTCGCCTCCCCATGCTTCTATGGCCCGTTTCCTTCTTTCCCTCGTCCTCCCGCTGCTCCTTGCCTTGAGCGCCGGTTGCTCCGCCGAAGACAAGCGGCAGAAAGCCCTCGACCGCGCCGCCGAACACTTCCGGAAGGGCGACCTCGAGAAGGCCCTTTTAGAGTACCAGAACGTGCTCCAGCTGGCACCCGAAGACCCCGTTGCCACCGAGCGCCTCGCCCAGATCTGGACCGAGCGCGGGGCCACGTTCCGAGGCCTTAGCCTCTACAGCCGCGTCCGTAAGCTCTCCCCCAACAATCGCGACGCGCAGCTCGCCCAAATCCGGCTGATGCTTCAACTTGGCGGCGTGCGCGAGGCCCGCCAAGAGCTCCGCACCCTGCTCGGCCGCCAGCCCGATCTCGGGGCGGCCGTTGTTCTCCTCACCGAGGCCGTCCGCGACGGCGCCGACTGGCGCGCCGCCGAAGAGGCCCTCAAACGCTTCCAAGATCGCGGCTCCGTCCACTTTCATTTGGCGACCGCCAATCAGCAGCGTTTCATCGGCGACCGCGACAAGGCCGTCACCTCCCTCCGCCGCGCTGTCCTCATCGACCCAAAGGCGGCCGAGGCTCGCGCCCAACTCGCTTCTCTCTACGCCGAACTCGGCCGCCGCACCGAGGCCGACAAGGAGTTTAAGGAGGCCGCGGAGACGGCTCCTCTTCGCTCCTCGATCCGTATCCGCTACGCCGCCCACCTCGTTCGGACCGAGCGCGTCGCCGAGGCCCTCGCCTTCGTCACCGACCTCAATCGCCAGGCCCCCGACTATCTCCCCGCCCGGCGCAGCCTCGCCGAACTCGCCGTCCTCCAGAAGCGCCCCGATGACGCGGCCAAGATTCTCGCCGAACTCCTCGCCGCGGATCCGGCCGATGGCGAGGCCCGCCTGCAGCTGACGGCCCTCTCCCTGGTCCAGGGCGAGACCAAGCGCGCCATCGAGGACCTGAGGAAGTTCGGCCAAGACTTTCCCGGCTTCAATCTAGAAAAGTATCAGCTCGCTCTCGCCCACCTGCGCGACAACGACCCCGCCAGTGCCGTAACTGCTCTACGGGAGTACGTGATCGGGTTCCCGGATAACTTCGAGGCCGTGATGCTCCTCGGCCAGCTTCAGCTCCGCACCGGGGCCGCTGCCGCCGCCACGGAGACGCTTCAAATGCTGGTCAGCCGCCGCCCCGACATTCTTCCGGCGCACGCGATGCTCATTGAGGCCGCCAAGGCCTCGGGCAAGCTGGCCGACCTCGTCGAGGTCTTGGCTAAGAACCTTAACCGAGCGCCCGATAACCCTCTGATGTGGTACTTACTCGGGATGGCCCGTTCTACGCTGGAACAGATGCCCGAAGCTCGCGTCGCCTTTGAGCGCTCATATAGCTTTCAGGGCGAGTTTCTGCTCGCCGCGCTCGCGCTAGTCGAGCTCGACATCCGAGATAACCGAGCTGACGAGGCTGCGCGCCGTGCCGAGCAGCTGGTGGAGAAGTCCCCCAAGGTTCCCGCCGCTCACCTCGCCCTCAGCCAAGCCCGCGCCGCCCAGAAGCGCTGGAAGGACGCCCTCCAATCCGCGGGTGATGCCCTGACCCTCGATCCGCGCCAGGGGGGCACCGCCAGCCTAATCGCGCAGCTCCTTAACGCTGTGACCGAACCCCAGCAGGCGCTCGCGTTTGCCGAGGAGGTCCTCGCCCGCTTCCCTACTGACGAGCGGGTAGTCGTCGCGGTGGCCCCCAGCGTGCTTCGCGGCGGCGATGCGCATCGCCTCAAGGCCCACTACGAGACGGTTCTGGCCGCTAACCCGCGCTCCGCGGCGGTCTTGAACAACCTCGCGAACCTGTACGCTGACCAATTGCGGCAGCCGCAGGAGGCCCTGTCCGTCGCCCGCCGCGCGCATGAACTCGCGCCCGATGCCCCGATGATTCAGGACACGCTTGCTTGGGTGCTTTTCCTAAATGGGGACGCCGCCGCCGCGCTGCCGCTCGCCGAGCAGGCCGTCAATCGCCTGCCCGGTAACCCGGAGTTGCGCTACCATCTCGCTGCCATCCAGGCCAAACTGGGCCGCAATCAGGAAGCGGTCGCTTCTCTCGAGGAGGCGCTGAAGTTCAAGGGTGAGTTCCCCGGCCGCGCCGAGGCCCAGAAGCTCCTTACCGAACGGCGGAACTGAGCCTAGTCTCGGTTGGATTTGCACCGCCGGCTGGTCCTTCGGGGTCGCCGGCGGCTGTCTTTTGGGTGAGGCCGCCGCGCCCCGGTTCTAAAAGGAGACCGTCCGGGTTCATTTGAGACGGCCGGCGGGTGCGTTTCTCTCCCATTCGTGCTTTCGCCAATTTCTTCCCCCCGCCTCCCCCTGAGTGCCCTGTTGCTGCCGCTCGCGCTCGCCAGCTCGCCTCTGCTGACCGCCCAAGCGGTCCCCGCCCCCCGCCCCGCAGGGAGCCAGGATCCCGTCGCCCTCTCCACTTTTGAGGTTACCAGCACCCGTGACATTGGCTACCAGTCGACCCACGCCGCGGAGGTCACCCGTATGAACACCGCCATCGGGGATATCCCGATGAACGTGACCGTCCTCAACCAGGCCTTCCTCGAGGATACCCTCGCCCGCAGCACGGAGGATGTCCTCGAGTACGTCCCCGGGTTTGTTGCGACTTCCAACAATGACTCTTGGACGGTCCGCGGTTTCGCCAACGCGAACACCAAGTTCATGAACGGCTTTCTCCAGCAGGAGAGCATCGGCAAGGTCTCGCTGGCTAATGTAGAGCGGGTGGAGGTGCTCAAAGGTCCCGCGGCGGTCCTCTTTGGCCAAGGCGGCTACGCCGCCACCGTGAACCGGGTCACCAAGCGCCCCCTGGAGCGGCCCCAGACGACCGTCCGGCTCAACGCGGGTCCGGTCGAGAGCTGGCGGGCGGAGGTGGATCACTCTGGCCGCCTCGGCGGGGCCCAGTCGCCGGTCTCGTACCGCCTGACCGGCGTCTACGACGATGGCTACTATTACCGGCGGATCACCCACGGGGAGAAGGCCTTTTCCGCCGTCCTAGCTTGGCAGATTGCCCGCACCACGCGGCTCGCGGTCGAACACCTCTTCGTGCGGGAGGAGGACGGCGGCGCCGTCTGGCGCCAGCCGATGATGCGCGCCGAGCCCCGCGGTTTCGCCCTGCCCGATGGTTCCTTCCTCGCCTACGGGGATAATCGCCAAGGCTATGCCTCCGCCGGCGATATCCGACGTTGGGACCGTGGCTTCACGATGGCGGACCTGCAGCACGCCTTCGGCCGGCACTTGCAGCTGCGCCTGCAGGTCGCGCACGACACGAAGGATCAGCTCTACGACGAGCACCAGCCCGAGCAGGGCTCGCTCACTCTTCTCCGCGACGCCGTCCTGATGCCGCGGCGTTGGCGCGTGCGCACCCAAGACGTAGACAACTGGCGCTCGCGGAACGAGGTGGTGGCAAACTTCGCCACGGGTCCCGCCCGCCATCGCGCCCTCGTCGGCTTCAGTTGGGATGTTTCCGACGGCGAGATCTGGAATCGGGACGGCATCTACAATCGCGGCGGCCTCGCGGCGACTGCGGCGGCGCTCAACCAGCGCTGGCCGACCGCGAGCGTGGGCACCCGTTACAATATCTTCCCCAATCTTACGCTCGCCGAGGTCCTCGCGGACGTGCGCCGCGCCGGCTATAACCCGCATATGATCCCACCGCTGAACGCGGTCGATCCCACGCGCTCGCCCCCCGTCCCGGCCAAGGCCGACCGTCCACCCCTGCCCGCCGGCAACCGCAACCTCGACCGCACCGAGAACACGGAGTACTATGCCGCCGACGTGATTTCCTTTCTGGAGGAGCGTCTCTTCCTGACCGGGGGCGTGCGCCACACGCGCACCGAGGACCGGCGCCGCAACGGGTTCACCGGACTCACCACCTTCGACAACCGGGGCGATGCGACGACCTTCAGTGCAGGCGTCGTCTGGCACCTCAACCCGGCTCGCTCCCTCACTTTCTACGCCAACGCCAATAGCTCCTTCGTCCCGGGCTTCTTCCGCCAGCCCGACGGGACCCCGATCGATCCCGAGGAGGGGAACCAGCGTGAGCTGGGCCTCCGCTTCAGCCTTGCGGGCGACCGGATCCAAGGACTCCTCGCGGCCTACGAGATCCGCCAGCAGAATATCGCGGTCGATGACCCCAACCGCGACGGCGACTGGTATACCCTGATCGACGGGATCCGTTCCCGTGGCGTCGAATTTAACCTCAACGCCCGTTTTACCGCCGGATGGTCTGTGATGGGAGGCTACGCCTACAACGACTCGCGCGACACTCGGACGGGCCAGCGGTCGATGTACGCGCCCTACCACATGTTCACGGCGTTCAACAAATACGCCTTCCGGACCGGGGCGCTGCGCGGCCTCGACCTCGCCCTCGGCTCCATTTTCATCGGCGACCGGCCTATTGACCCGGCCGTGCTGACCACCCTCGGCGGCATTGCGAACACGCCTTCCTGGACGATGCCCGGCAAGTGGCGTTTCGACGCGGTCCTGCGCTACGCGCTGCCCGGCGTTGGTCGCGTCCGCTATACCTTCGGGGCCAAGTTCCAGAACCTGATGGACAACCAAGAGATCTATAAGCTGGCCGACAGTAACTCGGTCCAGCGCCATCCCGGCCGGACCTTTCAGGCTAACCTCTCAGCGCGCTTTTGAGCCTCGTGGCCGCGGGGGCGCGGGGGGATTGGGCAGCTCCGTGAAGTCGTTGACGATCCCCTCGTAGGGCCGGTCTTGTTTGTAGATTTGCAGGATTCGCGCGTGCTCGTGATCGCTGGTGGGGAACACCCGCGGCGGCTCCCCGGGGAGCAGCAGCGCGGTGTAAGCGCGGCGGCGGTCGACTAGGCGGCGGATCACGAGCATGGGAGAGTGAAGCACGGTCCTTCGTTCTGGCCAACCGGCTCCCAGTTTTTTCTCGGCGCACGAATTTTTGCGGAGCCGGGGCATCCGGGAGGGTCCGCGTGGGGGTTAACCCTTGACAACGGCAGGGTCCAGGCTCCCCATTTGGAGAGAACCATCCTTCCAGCTCCATGAAATTCCACTCCCTCCTTCTTGCTTTCGCTGCTTTCTTCCTGGCCGCGATTCCTGCCGTGCAAGCCCAGTCTCAAGCCCAGTCTGCCGCCCAAGTGGCGCAGCAGGCTAAGGCGGATCTCGTAAACCGCGCTGGCCGTCTCGCGCAGCGTCCTGCCGCCCAAGTGGCGCAGCAGGCTAAGGCGGATCCGGACAAGGCGGCCGCCCTCGTTGCGGACGCCGTCAAGGCCAACCCCGCCAACGCTTCCGCCATTGTCGAGGCGGTCATCAAGGCTTTCGCCGGCACCACCACCCAGGTGGAGGTCGCCAAGGCGGTCACGACCGCCGCGGTCAGCGCGGTGTTCATCACGATGACGAACGCCGCGGCCACCACGGCGCAGGTGGAGGCCGCCGTCGCTGCCGTCACCACCGCCGC
>SYDD01000163.1 GCA_005786775.1 Opitutaceae bacterium | reverse complement strand
TCGCGACGGGACAACTCGCCGGGCGGGCGGGCGGGCGGGCGCGCTTCGCGTGGCACGCGGGCTTCCTCCACGCGGAAATCGACGATCCCGTGCTCGGCCGCTTTGTGCTCCGGCCCGCCACCGCCGCCCTCGCGCAGGTGTACCGCGTCGATCCCGCGCTCATCCCCCCGTGCGGCGGCCAGCGGCGCCCGGAGCAGACTGGTTTGGGCGCGTTTCCGGCGGCGCCCGCGCGGGCGGCCGCCTTGCCTGTGAATCCGCAGCGCGCCGAGGTCCACGTGCTGATGGTGCACACCGCGGCCGTCCTGCCGACGCTCTCCGGCGCCGCGCGCACGGCCGCCCTCCAGGGCGCGTTCGACCTCGCGGTCAGCCGCGTCAACGCGACCCTCGAGGCCAGCCGGGTCACGGCCCGCGTGCGCCTCGTCGGCGTCCACGAAACCGCCTTCGACGAGCAGGCGCCGGCGGCGAACCGGCTGCAGGACACGGCGCTGACCGCGCTCTACCAGCGGACCGACGGGCAGATGGACGACATCCACGCGGCGCGCGACGCGGCGGGCGCGGACGTCGTGTGCCTGGCCCTCGCCCGCAGCGACACGTCGAGCAGCGGCCTGAGCTTCCTGCTCGATGACCCCGAGGATCCGGGCAACGCGGACTTCGCGTTCTCGGTCGTCTGGTACGGGGCGGTCGCCGGCACCACCGTGGTCGCGCACGAGCTGGGCCACGTCCTCGGGTGCGCGCACGACCGAGGCAACGCGCTGAGCGGCTCGGGGGCATTTCCTTACAGTTACGGGTACCGCTTCACGGGCGCGGACGGCCGGCAGTACCGCGACCTGATGTCGTACCCGCCGGGTGTGGAGCTGGATTATTTCTCGAATCCGGAGGTGACCGCGCCGGCGCCGGCCTCGGCGCCGCTCGGCGTGGCGGCGGGGCAGCCCGGCGAGGCGGACAACGCGCGGACCATCGAGCAGACCGCCTTCTTCACCTCGACCTACCGGTTGCAAACGGTGGCGCGGCCGGCGGGGCGCCTGATCAATGTGGCGACGCGGGCCTTTGTCGGCGCGGGGGATCAGGTGCTGATCGGCGGGTTCGTCGTCGAGGGACCGCGGCCGCGGACTCTGCTGGTGCGGGCGGCGGGGCCCGCGCTGGGCCTGCTGGGCGTGAGCGGGGCGCTGGCGGATCCCCAGCTGCGCGTGTTCGCGGCGGGGGAGGAGGTCGCGGCGAACGACGATTGGGGCGTGCCCGAGGGCGGCGGAGCGTCGTCCGCTGCGGCGGTGGCGGCGGCGGCCGCGCGGGTGGGCGCGTTCCCGTTTCCGTTGGGCAGCGCGGACGCGGCGGTGCTGGTGACCTTACCCTCCGGGGCGTACACCGCGGTCGTCGAGGGTGCGGGCGGGGCGACTGGCACGGGCCTGGTCGAGGCGTACGAGGTGGGCGCGGACGCGACCCGCATCATCAACCTTGCGACGCGCGGCTACGCGGACCGCGCGGAGCGCCAGCTGGTGGCGGGGTTTGTGGTGGAGGCGCCGCCGGGTGCGACGCGGCGCGTGCTGCTGCGGGTGCTGGGACCGAGTCTGGCGCGGCCGCCGTTCAACCTCGGGGGCACGCTGGACGACCCCGAGCTGGAACTGCGGGACGCGCGGGGCGCGCTGCTGTTGCGCAACGACGACTGGACCGGGGATGCGGAGGGCGGGGCGAGTCCGGCTAACGATTTCCGGCCGCGCGTGGCGACGCACGGGGAGAAGGCGCTCTTCGCGACCGGGCGGGCGCCGGGCAACCGCCGGGAGCCGGCGGTGTTGGTGGACCTGCCGGCGGGGGCGTATACGGTGATCGTGCGGCCCTTCGAATTGCGCAGCGCGAACCCGCGCCTCGACCAGCCCGCGCTGCCCGGCGTGGGCATCGTGGAGGTCTACGAGATCGACTGAAGGAGGTGGGGTTTGTCTGCCGGCTTGGTGTAGCCGGGGCATCTTGCCCCGGTGGTGAAGACGGGAATTCCCTCCCGCGTAGCCCTTCGTGCGAACGCGAACGAGGGTCAGGGCGAAACCTGCCACAAGCGCCGGCCCGTCGCCTGACCGGTTACAAGTTTCGCCCCGTTCGATTACCCCCCCGCCGGAGCGCCCCCGCTAGCCGACGGCCAGCGTGTCTTTTGGCCAGCGGGAGAGGGCTCCCTGGTCGTGGGTGGCGAGTTTGTGGCCGGTATCGCGGGCGATCTGCACCAGCCAGATGTCCATGATCTCCCGGTGCCCCGCGGCCGCTTCCAGCATCTCCCGGTCGGGCCTTCGGGGGGCGACGAGGACGCGGCCGGGAAAGGGTCCGCCCAGCTCCGTCTCCACCGCCCGCACCGCGGTGGCGGCGGGTAGCGCACCCGAACCTAACACCTTGGGATTCATCAGCAGGCGGACGGCGGCGAGGTACGTCTCGCTGGCGATGCCCCATCCCGTCGGCTTCGTGTGGTCCAGCCAGCGACGGGAAGGGGCGTGATGGGGATGACCTCGCACGAGCGCCGCGAAAAACACGTCGTTGTCCAGCAGCACCTTCACGGCTCAGTCGTGGAGCACGCCCTTGAGCAACGCGGGGGTGAGCTTGGGAGCGTCGGCCCCGGCGCGGATTACGACCCGCCCGGGCGTCAGATCGACCCGGGTTTTTCCGGTGGCGGCCGTACCATAGGTCCTGCGCACCGCGTCCGCGACTAGGGAGGTGAGCGACCCGGCCTTCCGGCCGCCGCGGCGGACCGACTCGAGGCGCAGCGTCTGGGCGACATCGGCCGGGAGATCGAGGGTGGTCTTCATCAATCTGGTTTTAGGGCGAATGTGGGCACGGTCAAGGGATCGGCTCGGTCGACGCCTTTGACACGCCTCCCGTGGCCCGGATTTTCGGGTCGCGGCGGTTCGTGATCGAAGCGCCGGCGAAGCCGCCGGGCCCGGACGCGCGCTGGCACGTGTCGCGGCGGGTGGAGCCGCGCCGTTCCCGGGGTGAGGAAGACCTGTCCCGGCTGGACGGGCAGCCGCTGATCCCGCCGGCGGAGAGCGCCTACGCGCCTGCCCCGGATGCCCTGCGCTGGCGGCTCGAACGATTGGCCGGGTGAACCTTTTGGCCAGGTTATCCGCTGGATTCCCCGATGACTCGGCCCGAAATGAACCGACGACCTTCGAGTCTCCATGCCCGAGGTGGCCGGAGAATGCATCCTCCTTCCGAC
Organism: Opitutaceae bacterium; assembly: GCA_005786775.1. GTDB lineage: Bacteria > Verrucomicrobiota > Verrucomicrobiia > Opitutales > Opitutaceae > ER46. The sequence continues at coordinate 11,555 of SYDD01000163.1, read as the reverse complement.
TGGGGAAGCATCTCGCCCTTGGCGGGGCGGCCAGACCGTTCAAAGCGCCTCGACCAGCCCGCGCTGCCCGGCGTGGGCATCGTGGAGGTCTACGAGATCGACTGAGGCGCGGTGGCCAAGTCGGGCCGGTCCAGCCGGCGCCTCGCACCACGGCTGCACCGAGGCGCCAAGCCGGCCCGCCGCGAGCGGCGGGCAGAGACGAGGCGGTGGCCGCGCTCCCGCTAAGACGCAGAACCTGCGATTTGGACCTGGTGCGATTTAAAAAAATCCGCCTGGACCGGTCTGGGCCCGCAAGCCGCTGGACTCGGTGCGGCGGCGAATCGATAAACAGGCTCTCTTCCCGACTGGTTTCCCCGATGTCCAATGCCGAAAAGGCCCGCTGGTTCTCCGAGCACGTGCACCCGCACGAGCCCGCCCTGAGGGCCTATCTGTCGAAGCGGTTCCCGGCGCTGCCGGACCACGACGATTTGGTGCAGGAAACTTACGCCCGGATCCTGGGCGTGCAGGACCCGGGCCGCCTGACGCATCCGAAAGCCTTCCTCTTCACCACGGCGCGCAATGCGGCGATCGACCTGTTCCGGCGCCTTCAGGCTCAACCCCACGCCCCCCTCGCCGCCGACCAGGACCTGATCGAGCTGCCGCTGCTCGAGGCTCCGCCCACCGCGGCCGAAACACTTGAGCGCCGCCAGCGGCGCGAGGCGCTCACCGAGGCCCTGGGCGCGCTGCCCGAGCGCTGCCGCGAGGTGATGCTGCTCCGCTACCTCGATGGTCGCTCCGGTAAGGAGATCGCCGCGCGCCTCGGCATTTCGCTCGGCACGGTGAAAGGTCACCTCCTCAAGGGCGTGCGCGACTGCGCCCGCTACTTCGAAGCCCGCGGCCTCGCCGACGCCGCCCCAGACCGCGAACCGACGCCATGACGCCTCCGTCCTCCCCCCAGCCCCCACCGCCCGATCCCGCCACGATCGAGGATACCGCCATCGGCTGGCTCACCGAGCGCGATGACGGGTTTACGCCCGCCCGCGAACGTGAATTCGCGCAGTGGCTCCGAGCCGATCCGCGCCATCCTGTTGCCGTCGCCCGGCTGGAGCAGACCCTCCGCCTGCTGGGTGAGAGCCCGAAATTTCGCAGCGAACTCAATACCGCCTTCGAGCGTGCCGCCCCGGTCGTGCCCTTCTCGCCGGCGGAAAAATCGGCCTCCCACCGCCGCCCCCGTTCGCTCGCGTGGCCCGGCCTGGCCGCCGTGCTCGCCCTTGGCCTGTTGCTGGGGTGGCGAGGCTTGCCCCGCTCCGCGGAAATCCGCTACGCCACGACCGTTGCCGGCTACGAGCGGGCGCGTCTCGACGATGGTTCGATGCTCGAGCTCAACGCGGCCAGCGTCGTCCGCGTCCAGTTCACGGCCGGGGAGCGCCGCGTCAGCCTCGACTCCGGCGAGGCTCATTTTGCCGTGGCCCGTGACACCGCGCGGCCGTTCATCGTGAGCGCAGGCCCCGTGGCCGTCCGCGCCGTCGGTACTGCCTTCAACGTCCGCCATACGGCCGATGGCGCCATCGAGGTCATCGTCACCGAAGGCAAGGTCCGGGTCGGCCAGACCGGTCCCGAGTCTTCCGGCGCGGCGTCGGCCCCGCTGGTGGCCGCCGGCGAGCGTCTGGTCTTGCCGCGGCAGGCACCGGTGGCGGTGGTGGAGAAGGTTGCTCCCGTCGCGCTGCGCGCTGCGCTCGCCTGGCAAGGCCGGCTGGCGGAGTTTGCGGAGGCGCCGCTGGCCGAAGTCGTGGCCCGTTTCAACGCGCGTGGACGGGTCCAGCTCTTCTTGGCGGATCCGGCGCTTGCCGACCGGCGGATCGGCGGGAGCTTCGCGCTCGACGAAGCCGAGGCGTTCGTACGCCTGCTCGAGCGCGAAGGCGAGATCGTGGGCGAACGCCGGGACGGGAAGGAAATCCACCTGCGCCGCGCCCCCTAGCCGGCCGGCTGCACCCTAGCGCTCCGTGGCGATGCCGCTGACCCTCCGCCAGGCGTGGAACGGATTTTTCGGGAAGGCACCAGGTCCTTTGGCCGTCCGCTGCGTTATAGGGGTAGTCGTGTTCCTGCGTTTGCTATCAACCCAAGTCACCGTCCCCGTGGCCGTCCTCTGCGGCAACAGCGCGGCCGGAGCTACTTTGGTGGTGGCGGCGGACGCCGGAACGCGGACCTTCAACCTCCCCCGCGGCGACGCCGCCGACACCCTCAAGCAGTTCGCCGCCGTTGCCGGCACGCCGATCGTCTACCTCGTCGATCGTGTCCGTGGCGCCACGACCAACGCCGTCGCCGGCGCGTTCGCCCCGCGCGACGCGCTCGACCGTATGCTGGCCGGCACCGCGCTGTCGGCCGAGCAGGACGCCGCCACCGGCGCCCTCGTCGTGAGCCGCAAGCGCACTGCCGGAGCGACGCCGAAGCGAGGGGAGGCCGGACCTGTTTCCGACCCCGAAACCAAAACGCCCGTCATACCTATGAGATCACCCCGCACCTTGCTCACCGCGCTCGTCGCCTGGCTCGCCGCATCCCCTGCGGTCGATGCCCAGACCCCCGCCGCCGGTGACGTCGTCAAGCTTTCCGCCTTCGAGGTCTCCGGCCAGGCCCCCAATCGCTACCAGGCCGCCGAAGCGACCAGCGGCGGCCGTCTGCGCACGTCCATCTTCGACTCGCCGCAGGCCATCAGCGTAGTGCCGGAGGCCCTCATGAAAGACGTCGGAGCGGTCCGAACCATCGACGCCCTGAAGTATATCTCCGGGGTAACGGAATCCACCCTCCCGAACGGCTTGGACCGCGTCACCGTGCGCGGCTTCCAATGGGACGGACAAACCGTGGATGGCTTCTACTCGAATTCCTACAATAACCTGGACCCGTTCTTGCTCGATCGCATCGAGGTCGTCAAAGGCCCGAACGCCATCATCTCGCCCTCCGGTAATCCCGGCGGCACGGTCAACCACGTGACCAAGAAGCCGCTGTTCGTCAGTCCCCGCCACAGCGTGCGATTTGAATACGGCGCCTTCGATGCAGGCGGCGTGGAGCTCGACTCCACCGGACGACTGGGGGACTCGAGCGGCAAATTCGCCTACCGCCTCTTGGCCACCTACCGCGATTACGACGCGTACTATGACAAGACCCGCACACGGCGTCACAGCATCTCTCCCTCCCTTTCCTACCAGCTTGCGCCCAACACCAAGCTCACTGTTCAGGCAGAGTTCTTGAAGTGGAAGGCGGGGACTTACCTCGGCTTTCCGATCGACCCTTCGGCCGGCTCGACCAACGAAGCGCGGATGCTCGCCGGTGTCTCGCCCACCACCGCCTTCTACAACGACGATGTCTACCGCACGGATCGGCGCACGTCTTTCCAGGCCTTCCTTACGAGCGAACTGACCGACCACCTGTCCGTCCGCGTGGCCGCACGCCACGTCAACTACGCGATGCGCACGTACCAGCTCAACTTCGCGTCCACCAATGGTGACGGCGGCGCACGCGATCCCAACACAGGTCTGTACGTTCCCTTCACGGTGTTCGGTCCAGGGCCGGCCTTCGCTCCGTCGCCTGCAGCCGCGCAGAACCGCACCTTCAACCAAACCGGTTCGACCGCAGATATCATTGAGAAGCGGCAGAACTTCCAAAACGACTGGGTCTACGAGCGCACTGTGGCGGGGGTGAAGTCCACGACCAGCGCCGGCTTCGCCTACACGCGACGCCAGCCCGATGCGGACGCGTCGGTCTTTGTCGTCGGCAGTGAAGGCGTGCCGATCAACATGGATAGAGTCGTGCTGGGCCAATACCGGAGCACGGGAGTGACGCTCGACAAATTTGATATCCTCGAGCTCACCCGCCAGTACTACCTCAACCAGAGCGTGACCGCCTTTGACGGCCGCGCCATCTTCTCCGCTGGCGTTTCTAAAATCGAGTCGCGCAACGGAACGAGGCAATTGCTGCCCGGTCGCACCAGTTCCACGATCAACTCCGATGCAACCACGGTCAACTACGGCGTGGTCGTGAAACCGGTTCCGAACGTCTCGCTCTTCTACGGCCATGCAGAGAACGCGTCGCCCATTGCCAGCAGCATCTCCCCGCCCGGCACCCCGGCGTTCTCCGAAGGGATTCAGGATGAATTCGGTGGTCGCGTTCGTCTGGCCGATAACCGCCTCCAGCTTGCGGTCACCTACTTCAAGATTAACCAAAACGCGTTTTCCGTCACCAACCCGGGCAATCTTGTGAGCCCGCCCCCGAATCCCCGCCTTCCGAATCTGTTCTCCGACCGAGTGGCAAAGGGCTGGGAACTGGAGGGAACGTTCGAGATCCAGAAGGGGCTGACCGTCATCGGCCACTATACCGCCTTTACCAACCGCGACCCATTCAACGTTCCGTTCCGCGGCACGGCCGAAAAATCTGCCGCCGCTTGGGCTCGGTATGAGTTCCAGGGGTCCGCTCTGAAGGGCTTCAGTGTATCCGCGGGAGCCAATTGGCTGGACAAGCGCCCGGGTGATGCCGCTTCCGGAGTGACGGCCGCCAGCACGCCCACCCGGCTGATTCCGAATCTTCCGACCTTTTATCTCCCCGCCCGCACGCTCGTGGATCTCTCGGCCAGCTATACCCGCGGCGCTTGGACGTATCAGGCGAATGTCGACAACGTATTCGACAAGGAGTACATCCTCGCCTCGCTTTCCCGCATGTTGGTGGTTCCCGGTAGCGGTATCAACTTCCGCGCCTCCGCGACCTATCGATTCTAAGGTCAGAGACTCCAACCCGGTTAGAGCCGACGGCGCCCGGGTGTGATCGATGGGCGGCTTGGCAGTCTCCAAGCCGCCCATTTTGCCGTCCGAGCTCCATCCTTGCCGATGTCCCGATCCATCCTCCGCTCGCTGCTGGTGCTCGGGTTCCTGCCGGGTCTGCACGGCGCGCCGTCGACCACCGCCCCGATCTCCTTCAACCGCGACATCCGACCTATCATGTCGGATACGTGCTTCCACTGTCATGGCTTCGATGCCACGACCCGCGAAGCCGGGATGCGGCTCGACCTCCCCGAGGAGGCACTGAAGCCGACCAAGAATGGTCTGCGCCCGATCGTCCCCGGCAGGCCCGTGGAGAGCGAAATCATCCTGCGCATCATGGACAAAGATGACCCCATGCCGCCGGAGACCATGCACAAGGCCCTGACGCCGGAACAAAAAGAGCTGTTCCGTCGCTGGGTCGCCGAGGGCGCCGTCTACGAACCGCACTGGGCCTACACGCCGCTCGTGCAACCCGCCGTGCCGGGCGTCTCCGACGTTACCCACCCCATTGACGCTTTCATCCGGAGCCGTCTCGGGGAGAAGGGCTTCACGCCCTCCGCCGAGGCCGAAAAGACCCGCCTGCTGCGCCGCCTGTCCCTCGACCTCACCGGCCTCCCGCCGACCCCGGCAGAGACGGCGGCGTTTCTCGCCGACCACTCGCCCGACGCCTACGGGAGACAGGTCGATCGTCTCCTCACCTCACCCCACCACGGCGAACGCATGGCGGTGTGGTGGCTCGATATCGCGCGCTTCTCCGACACCGTGGGTTTCCACGGGGACCAGAACCAGCGGATCTTTCCGTATCGCGACTACGTCATCCGGGCGTTCAACGCCAACAAGCGCTTCGACCAGTTCACCGTCGAGCAACTCGCCGGCGACCTGTTGCCGAATCCGACGATCGAGCAACGCGTGGCCACCGGCTACAATCGGCTCAACCTGATGACGCGCGAGGGCGGTGCCCAGCCGGCCGAGTATCTCGCCAAGTACGGCGCCGATCGCGTGCGTGCGGTCTCCGCCGCATGGTTCGGGAGCACCTTCGGCTGCGCGGAATGCCACGACCACAAGTTCGATCCGATCAAGGCCCGGGACTTCTACGAGCTGCAGGCCTTCTTCGCCGACGTGAAACAGTGGGGCGTCTACAGCGACTACGACTACACGCGCAACCCGGAGCTCAAGGGGTTTACCAACGAATTCCCGTTCCCGCCGGAGATCGAGGTCGAGAGCCCCTACCTCGCCTCGCGGCACGCGCAGCTGCAGACGGAACTGCTGGCCGAGATCGAGACGCTGCGCCGGCCCGCCTCCGTCGCGGACGACGCGGCACGCTACGCGGCGTGGGTCGCCGAGCAGCGGGCCTATGTTGCCCGCACGCCCGGGGGTTGGGAGCCCGCCCGGGCGACCGCCGCGGAGCTGCGCAAGAAAGGCCAGCCGCTGGCCGACCGTAAGCCTTCCGTCGCGCCCGATGGCACCCTCGATACCGACGGGCCCCTCGCGTTTCAGGAAAGTCTCCGCGTCACGCTCCGGCCCGACGGCGGCCAGGTGAGCGCCATCCGGGCCGAGGTGACGCTCGCGGCGCCCTCTGGCGCCGCCAGCGAGGCCAAGTGGCGGTGGCCCCTTGCGCCCCTCCATCTCACGGTGCACGTGCAGTCAACCGCCGGCGCGGAGCGGACGGTGGCCGTCGCCTTCGCCGATGCCTCGGCCAAGCAGCCCCGCTACCAGAGCGGGGTCGAGCTCCACGGCATCACCGAGGGATGGCGTTTGCCCGAGCCGACCCGAGCCGAGACCCTGACCGGCGTCTGGCTTCTCGCCGAGCCGCTCACGCTGAACGCCGACGAGTCCCTCGTCCTCACGATCCGGGGAGGGGAACTGCCTCCCGTCCGCCTTGCCACGACGCGGTTCGGCGCGACTGAACCGCTGGAGGTGGCCGCTCCGAAGGTCCTCCGCGCCCTCGCTGCGGACGAGCGCGGACCGACCGACGAGGCCGTCCTGCGCGAGACGTGGCGGCTGAGCACCCGAAGTGATCCGCAGGCGCTGACCCGCTACCACCGCGTGGCCGCCGGCCTGCGCGCCACCCGCGGCGGCAAGGCGATGACGATGGTCACCGAGGCCGCGCCACCCCTCACGGTGCGGCTGCTGCCCCGCGGCAACTGGCAGGACGAGACGGGGCCGGTGGTAACGCCCGCGACGCCGAGCTTTCTCCCCGGCCGACGCGAGAGCACGCCGGAAAAGCGCCTCACTCGCCTCGACCTCGCGCACTGGATCACCGGTCCGGACAATCCCATCACCGCCCGCGCGGTCATGAATCGTCTCTGGGCCATGTACTTCGGCGTTGGCCTGAGCGCGGTGGTGGACGACCTCGGCTCGCAGGGCGAATTGCCCTCGCACCCGGAACTGCTCGACTGGCTCGCCGCCGAGTTTCGGGGCGGAGGCTGGGACTTGCGCCGGATGATCCGGCTGATCGTCACGAGCGCGACCTACCGGCAAAGCAGCGACTACCGGACCGAGCTGCGCGAAGCCGATCCGGCCAACCGCCTGCTGGCCGCGCAATCGCCGCGACGCCTCGAGGCGGAGTTCGTCCGCGACAACGCCCTGTTCATCGCCGGGATGCTCGACCTGCGCGACATCGGCGGGCCCAGCGCCAAGCCGTACCAGCCCGCCGGCTACTACGCGGCGCTCCAGTTTCCCGACCGCGACTACGTGAACAGCGGCGCCGATGCCCAGTGGCGTCGCGGCGTCTACACGCACTGGCAACGGACGTTCCTGCACCCGATGCTGGCGAACTTCGACGCCCCGGCCCGCGATGAGTGCGCCGCGCAACGCAGCCTGAGCAACACCCCGCAGCAGGCCCTCACGCTCCTCAACGACCCGACCTTCGTCGAGGCCGCCCGTCAGTTCGCCGCACGGGTCATCGCGGACGGCGGCACGGACGACGCACGCCTCCGCCACGCGTTCCGAATCGCGCTCGCGCGAGCGTCGAAGCCGGCGGAGGTGGACTCGCTGCAGGCATTTCTGGCGACGCAACGGGCGACCTATCGCGCCGCCCCGGCCGAGGCGGAGAAACTGCTCCGCCAAGGCATCTCGCCGCCCGCGACCGGCGACCTCCTCGAACTGGCCGCGTGGACCAGCGTCGCCCGGGTCCTCCTCAATTCCCAGGAAGTGATCACCCGCTACTGACGCCCACGATGAATCCCTTCGACGCCCACCGCCACGCCCTCAGCGTCAACCGGCGCACGTTCCTCACGCAGAGCGCTTACGGTCTCGGCGGACTCGCCCTGGCGCTGATGAGCGAACGGCGCGCCGCCGCCGGGGCTTCGGGGAGCACCGGCGCGCCGTCCCGGTTGCCACCGGGCTGGAGCGGCGCGCTGCGCGAGGCGCACCTGCCGGTCAAGGCGAAGCGCGTGATCTTCCTCTGCATGGCCGGCGGGCCGTCGCAGTTCGAGACGTTCGACTGGAAACCAAAATTGAAGGAACTCGACGGACAGGTCTTCCCTGACTCCTTCACCAAGGGCCAGCAACTCGCCCAGCTGCAGAACACCGTGCTCAAGGCGCGCGGCGCGTTCACGACATTTCGCAAATACGGTCAGGCCGGCATCGAGGTCAGCGACCTCTTCCCGCAGATCGCGAGCGTGGCGGACGATCTCTGCGTGATCCGGTCGATGCAGACCGAGCAGATCAATCACGACACCGCCCACGCGTTCATGAACACCGGCTCCATCATCAAGGGCCGGCCCAGCATGGGCTCGTGGCTGCTCTACGGGCTGGGCGCGGAGACGCAGGAGCTGCCCGGCTTCATCGTGCTCAATTCGCAGGGCAAGTACGGTCTCCAGCCCATCTCCGCCCGACAATGGTCCAGCGGCGTCCTCCCGGGCCGCTTTCAAGGCATCCAGTTCCAGTCGCGCGGTGACGCCGTGCACTACGTCGGCAGCCCCGAGGGCGTCTGCCAGAGCATGCAGCGTCAGGTGATCGACGAGGTCCGGCGCATGAACGGCCTGCTGGCCGAGGAGACGCGCGATCCGGAAATCGCGACGCGCATCGCGCAGTACGAGATGGCCTTCAAGATGCAGAGCAGCGTGCCCGAGCTGACCGACTTCCGGAGCGAGCCGCAGTCGGTGCTCGATCTCTACGGCGTGAAGGAACCGGGCGACGGCAGCTTCGCCTCGAACTGCATCCTCGCGCGCCGGCTCGCGGAGCGCGGCGTGCGCATGATCCAGCTCTACCACCGCGCCTGGGATCACCATACCGACCTGGAGCCCGGGATGAGAGCGGGCGCGAGGGAGGTCGATCAGGGTACCGCCGCACTCATCAAGGACCTCAAGCAACGCGGGATGCTCGATGACACGCTCATCCTGTGGGGCGGCGAATTCGGCCGCACGCCCATGGGCCAGGGTACGGGGCGCGATCATCATATCCTCGGCTTCAGTGTGTTCCTGGCCGGCGGCGGGGTGAAGGCCGGCACGGTCTACGGCTCCACCGACGAGCTCGGCTACCGTGCGCTGGAAAACCCGGTGAACGTCCACGACCTGCACGCCACCATGCTCGCCCTGCTGGGGATCGATCACCACCGACTCAACACGAAGTTCCAGGGCCTCGACGTGCGCCTCACGGGCGTCGCGGGCAAGGTCGTGAGGGGAATCATGGCGTGACCGGCCCGCGGAGCGCCAAACTTCGCATGACGCCACTCCGTAGAATCCTATTCCCCCGCGGCGGCGCGGCTGGCGGGGCCGCGCGTCCCCCGCGTTCTTCCCTCGTCGGCCGACGCCGCGCGCGAGGCCTCTTCCTCGCCGCGACGATCGCATTCGCGGGCACCTTGGTCCACGCGCAGGATTTCCGCACCGGCACCGTGGCCGAACGCTACCTTCTGCTTTGCGCCAATTGCCACGGGAGGAATCTCGAGGGAGGCGGCACCGGGCCGTCCCTGCTCAAGGACACGTGGCTGCACGGCGGCGACGACGACAGCATCGCCCGGAGCATTCGCAACGGGTTTCCCGAAAAGGGCATGCCCGCGTGGGGCGCCGCGTTTCCCGAAAAGGAGATCCGCGCCATGGTCATCTACCTGCGCGAGGCCCGCGCCAAGGCGATCCGGGACCAAGCCAGAGCCAGCGCACCCCCGGCCACGGTGACGGCCAAGAGTCAGCTCCACGACTTCACCCTCGAGACGTGGGTCGATCAGGTGGTCGAGCCGTGGTCCCTCGCGTTTCTCTCGCCGAACCAGGCGATCATGACCGAGAAGCGCGGCTTCCTCTACCTGATCGAACGCGGGAAGCTTGCCGCCCGCCCGATCAGCGGCCTGCCCAAGATCTATGTCGGTGGCCAAGCCGGCCTGATGGATGTCGTTCCCCATCCCGACTACGCGACCAATGGCTGGATCTATCTCTCCTCCAGCGAGCAGCAGACCAAGGCCGACGGTACGCCGGGCGCCTTTACCCGCATCATCCGCGGCAAGCTCAAGGACGGCGTGCTCATCGAGCAGCAGACGCTCTTCCAGGCCAAGCTCGAGCACTTCATCCGGGCTGACTGGCATTTCGGGTCCCGCATCGCCTTCGACGGCAAGGGCTACCTCTTCTTCAGCATCGGCGAGCGCGGCCAGAATGAGCACGCGCAGGATCTCGCCCGGCCCGGCGGAAAAATCCACCGCCTCCACGACGATGGTCGGGTGCCGGCGGACAATCCGTTCGTCGGCGACCCCGCCGCCGTTCCCTCGATCTGGAGCTACGGGCACCGCAATCCCCAGGGCCTCGCCTTCTCCCCGGTGAGCGGTGAACTCTTCAGCACCGAGCACGGTCCCCGCGGGGGAGACGAGCTCAATCTCGTGCGCCGTGGTCTGAACTATGGCTGGCCGGTCATCAGCTACGGGATGAACTATGACGGCACGACGCTCACGGAACTCACCGCGAAGGAGGGCATGGAGCAACCCATCGCCTACTGGGTGCCCTCGCTCGCGACGTGCGGGATCAACTTCTACGCGGGCGAACTCTTCCCGCAGTGGAGGAACCATCTTTTCCTCGCCTCACTCGCCGCCGAGCAACTGCTGCGCATCGAGGTCGCCGGCGGGAAGGTCATCTCGCAGGAGGTCCTCTTCAAGGACCTCGGCCGCATCCGTCACGTCATCACCGGGCCCGACGGCGCACTCTACGTCCTCTTGCCCACGCGCATCGTCCGACTCACCCCGGCGCCCTGATCTACGTTCCATCGGCCCGGTGTCATCGTCGCGTGCTGCTAAGGGTGTTGGGGCCGAGCCTGGCGCGGCCGCCGTTCAACCTCGGGGGCACGCTGGACGACCCCGAGCTGGAACTGCGGGACGCGCGGGGCGCGCTGCTGCTGCGCAACGACGACTGGAGCGGGGATGCGGAGGGCGGGGCGAGTCCCGCGAATGATTTCCGGCCGCGCGTGGCGACGCACGGGGAGAAGGCGTGGTTCGCGACCGGGCGGGCGCCGGGCAGCCGCCGGGAGCCGGCGGTGCTGGTGGACCTGCCGGCGGGGGCGTACACGGTGATCGTGCGGCCCTTCGAGTTGCGCAGCGCGAACCCGCGCCTCGACCAGCCCGCGCTGCCCGGCGTGGGCATCGTGGAGGTCTACGAGATCGACTGAGGCGCGGGATTTGTCTGCCGGCTACACCGATCCGCCCGCTCCACCCGCGGCTTGGCGGATGCGAGCGGGCGAGAACCGTCACTTGCTCGGCTGGAACGGCAGCGACGAGTGGTGCAGCACGATGCGCAGCTGGCCCTGGCTGTCCTTCTTGAAACCCCAGGTCTTGTCGACCGTGGTGACCTT
>SYDD01000162.1 GCA_005786775.1 Opitutaceae bacterium | reverse complement strand
ACCGCCGCGGGCGAGGTAGGCCTCGAGGTGGCGCAACTGCTCCACCGGGGGCGCCTGGAAGCGCAGGAACACGACCGCGAGGTCCGCCGTCGCCAGCGCCTCCATCCCGGGCAGGTTCGACGCCGCCGGATCGATCTCGCCCGTGGCCGGGTGGACCGAGAACAGGACGGTGCACTTGAAGCCGTGATGCAGCGCGAGGATGCGCGCGAGCGCCGGCAGGGTCTCCTCGGAACGGTACTCGTGGTCGCCGGCGAGGAAGACGATGTGCTTGCCCCGGCCGAGGCCCGCCGCGCCCTCGTACACGAGAGGCTGGGCGCGCAGCAGCGGCGCGAGGACAAGCAGCAGGGGCAGCAGGAGGAGTCGGGGCATACGGAAAAAAGGGGTGGGGGTGATCGGAGCCAACGCGGCGCCCGCGCGCGTGGCAATCCCCGGCCGCGGGCGCCGCTTGCGACGAGGACGGGGTGCGGCACCGGCCTGCCGCGGGCCTTTAGAAGAGCGGTTTTACCTGCGCGTCCGGCAGCGGCGCGAGGCCCAAGCGCGCGATCAGGGTCGGCGCGATCGCGTCGACGCCCACGCGCTCGGTGCGCACGCCCGGCTTGATCCCCGCCCCGAACCACACGTTCGCCACGTGGGTGTCATACGGGTGCGGGCTGCCGTGGCCGGTGCCCGTGCCGGCCCGTGCGCCCACGTGCGGCCGCAACGCGTACAGGACATCCCGCGACCGCCCCGCGTGCTGGCTCCGGCGGAACTGCGCCGCCAGGTCGTTTCCGTCCGCCGGCGCCGCCGCGAGCTCCGCCGCGGTGAACGCCGCCACGACCTCCGGGCGCGCCCGCAGCGCGTCGCGCACGACCTTCGCCGCCGCCTCCGCCGTGACCTTGCGCGCCTCGAGGGCCGCCGGCCGCAGCTGGTACGCCGTGCCGTCGCGCACGAACCAGGTCTCCGTCTTGGGCGGCGCCCCGAAGGCCGCGTCGAGTGCCTGCCGCACCGCACCATCGATGTCCCGCGAATTGGCCCGGCTCCCCTGCGCGCCCGGCTCCCGCCGCGCCGCCTGCTCCGGCAGCGGTGCCACACCGTGATCCGCGCTCAGCACGATCAGGCAGCGCCCGAGGCCCACCTCGCGGTCGAGGCAGTCCAGCAGCCCCGCCAGCACGCGGTCCAGCCGCAGCATCGAGTCCATCAGCTCGTGGCTGTCCGGCCCGTAGGCGTGGCCGACCGCGTCGACCTGCGAGAAACTCACGCCGAGGAAGTCCACGCCCGGGTGGTGGCCGAGCCGCTCCGCGCGGATCGCCCGCTGCGCGAACTCGCCTAGGACCTCCGTCGCGAACGGGGTGTTGTCGAACGCGCCGAAGAACGCCGGCCCCACCGCCTTCGCGCCGCCGTCGACGCGCTTCGGGAAGGTCCGCCCCAGGCCCATCCCCTCGTTCTCCCCCGCCTGGTCGTCCGGACCCTGCACCTGCTCGTACACGGCCGCCGGCAGCAGGCGTTCCCAGGTTTTTCCGAACGCCGCGTGCACCCGCTGCTCCGCGTTGAAGGCCTCGACCCACTCCGGCAACCGCGCCGCGTAGTGCCGCGAGGTCACCATCCGCCCCACCTCGTCCCAGTAGGCCCCGTCCGCCCGCTGGCCGCCCAGCAGAATGGCCGAACGGTCCTTGTTCGAGAGGGTGATGACGCGGGAATCGGCCCCGTGGCGCTCCTTCAGGCGGTCCGCCACGGTCGGGGCCAGCAGGTTTCGCGGGGAACGCCCCGTCTTCTCCGGCCGCGCCGCTGCCGCCGGCCCCAGCTCGCCCGGCGCCACGCCCACGAGCGGCGATTGCGGATCCTCCACCGCGTTGATCATCTCCCACGTCCCGCGGTCCAGCCAGTCGTTCGCGATCACGCCGTGCACGTCCGCGTGGACGCCGGTGAGCAGGGTCGCGTGGCCCGGCCCGGTCAGGGTGAACGCGTGGCGGTAATGGGTGTCCCGGAAATCGAGCCCGCCCTCGAGCAACCGCCGGAAACCCCCCGGCCCGAAATGTGGGCCGAACCGCGCCAGGTGGTCCCCGCGCAGCTGGTCCACGGTGATGACAACGACCAGGCGCGGCTGGTCCGCCGCCGCCGCGGGCAGGGCGGCCGGCAGGACGAGCAGCAGCAGGAGGCGGGAGAGGGCGAGGCGCATAAGGGGGAAAGACGTCGCGGGGGCGGCGCAGGATTCACCACGCCGCGCGCAGGCCGGCGAGGAAAAGCCGCGGCGACGCGAGCGTGACAACGCCGTCCGCGCCCCGCCCCGCCTCCACGCGCGCCCCGCCGAGGTTCTCCGCGGTGAGGAACAGGGTGCGCCCGCCGCCCAGCGCCCGCCGCAGGGTGAGGTCCGCGATGTTCACCGCCGCGAGGGGCAACTGGTTCTCGTCGTCCTCGAACTGGCGGCCGGTCGCGCGCACTCGCGCCGCAAAGGTCCAACCGGCGCCCGCCGGGCCCTCGACGCCCACGACCACCGTCCGGCGCGGCACCTGGGCCACGTCGCGGCCGGCGAGTCCCGGCGCCACCCCCGCCTGCGCCACGGTCGCGCGGTTGAGCAGCACGGCCGCGGTCAGGGTCCAGCCCGGACCGGGCGTCCACCGCGCGGCCGCCTCCCAGCCGGCGACGCGCAGGCGGTCGAGGTTGAGCCGTTGCCGCCCGAGGCCGCCCGCGGGCAGGCTGCCGACGACCGGGAACACGCCGGGCCCGCGCGCGACGGTGACGTTCGCCACCGCGTCGCGCAGGTCCTGGCGGAAACGCACCACCTCCACGCTGAACCCGCCGGCCGGGCGCCACTCCAAGGCCACCTCGCCGCCGCGGGCGCGTTCGGTCGCGAGGAACGGGTTGGCCTCGGTGACGTTCGCGCCTTGGCGGAAGGGGCGGTACAGCTCGTTCAGGGTGGGGCGGCGGAACGCGCCCTGCGCGTTGGCCCGGAGGCGCCAGTCGGGCGCGGGCGTCCACGTCACGCCGGCCCCCGGGCTGAACGCGGTTCCCTGCCGGCCGGCGAAACGCTCGTCGCGCAGCGCCACGCCGGTGTCGCGCTCCTCTTCCCGCCGGTGCCCCGCGGCCTCGCGCCAGAAATCGACCCGGCCGCCGCCCGAGATCCGCCAGCCCGCGCCGAGGGGATGGTCGTGGTGCAGAAACGCCCCGGCGACTTCCTGGCGGCCGCCGGCGGTGCGTCGGCGGGTGAAACGGCCGCCGGTGTAGGTGAACAGTTCCCGGGTCTCGCCGCGGACCGCGCGCAGGTCAGCCCCGGCCGCCGTGCGCGCGCCGCCCGCGTGCCGCCAGCCGAGGGTGCCCGCGAGCCCGGCCGCCTGGGCCGGCACCGCGTACTGGTCGCTCGCCGGCGTCTCCGCCGTGCGGGTGGCATTGACGGACGAGAAGGTGCTCGTGAACACCTGCCGCTGGGCGTACGCGGCGAGCGTCCACGCAGGGCCGCCGTTGCCGCCGCCTCGGGCCGTGAGGTGCCCGGCCGTCTCGCGGCTGGTGTTGCCGGTGTACGGGGTGCCGTTGCCGCGGGTCTCGGCGAAGCCCCGCAGCGCGACCGCCAGGCTGGTGCCGCCGGCGAAGGTCTGCCGCCAGCGCGCCTGCGCCCAGCGGTGCCGGCTGCCGGCCGCCTCGTCGACCGGCCCGCGCCGCTCCGGGGCCACCAGGGGAAAGCCGTCGCTCGCGAACCAGCGGCCCGCGACGTCGATCCAACCGCCGCCCGCGGGGGCGGTGAGCTCGGCCTCGGCGGAACGGGTGCCGCGGTCGCCGGCGAGCGTCGCGAGGGTGCCGCCCGCCGCCTCGCGTTCGCGGCCCAGGAATTGCACCACGCCGCCGAGCGCGGCGTTGCCCCAGGCGGCCCCGCCTCCGCCGGGCACGACCTCGACGGCCGTGAGGCCCTCGCGGGGCAGCTTGGTCCAGGCGACCCAGCCGCCGAACGGGTCGTTCAAGGGCACGCCATCGAGGAGGAGCAGCGTGCGGCTGGCCCCGCTGGGCCCGAGCCCGCGGAGCGAGACCCCTTGGGCGGTGGGATTGGCGCCGAGGCTGTCGGTGCGGCGGAACAGGCTGAAGGCGGGGATGGAGCGCAGGGCGCCGTCGAGCGTGAGGGCGGGGGCGGCGGCGAGGTCGGCACCGGCGAGGCGGCGGACCGTGGCGGGGCTCTCGGCGCCGGGCTGGGGCAGGCGGGCGGCGGTGACGACCTCGGGCGCGAGCAGGACGGCGGCCTCCGCCGCGCCGGCCGCGGCCGGCGCGGCAGCGAGGAGGAGAGCGAGGCACGCGCGCATCCGGGCGAGCGTGCCCCCGCGCCCCGGCGCGGCAAGGGTGGGATT
>SYDD01000161.1 GCA_005786775.1 Opitutaceae bacterium | reverse complement strand
TGGCACGCCTCCGACCGCAACCTCACCATTATGATGCCCTCGCTCGCGAATCGCTCGGGCAAGTTCCGTTTCCGCGGGGTCGCCTCCCACGCCGCCAGCGCCCCGGAGCGCGGCCGCTCCGCCCTCGATGGCGTCGAGGCGATGAACCATATGGTGAACATGCTCCGCGAGCACGTGCCGGACTTCACCCGCCTGCATTACGTGGTCACGAAGGGTGGCGAGGCGCCCAACGTGGTCCCGGCCTTCGCCGAGGTCTACTACTATGTGCGCAGCCCCAGCCGCGAGGTCGTGCGGGACGTCTGGGACCGGGTCGTGCAGGCCGCGCAGGGCGCCGCGCTCGGCACGGGCACCAAGGTCGACTGGGAGATCACCGGCGGCGTCTATGACCTGTTGCCAAACGAGGTCCTCGGCCGCGTGATGCAGGCCAACCTCGAGACGGTCGGCGGCGTCACCTACACGCCGGAGGAGGCGGAGTTTGCGGGGAAGATCGGCCGCACCCTGTTCGGCAAGGCGCCCGCCCCGGAAACCGCGGCCCTGATCCGCCCCTTCAATGCCAACCCGCCTCGCGAGGGCGGCGGTTCGACCGATGTTGCCGACGTGAGCTGGACCGTGCCCACGGTCGGCGTCCGCACCGCGACCTGGGCGCCCGGCACCCCCGGCCACAGCTGGCAGGCGGTCGCCTGCGGCGGCACCTCGCTCGGCCTGAAGGGAATGAACGTCGCCGCGAAGACCCTGGCCGCCTCGATGATGGATTACCTGACCACCCCGGCCGTGCTCGCCGAGGCCAAGGCGGAGCTCGTCCGCCGCCGCGGCGCCGACTTCAAGTACGAGGCGATGGTGGGGGACCGTTCCCCGCCGCTCAATTACCGCGACTAAGAACAGCGCGGGCCGCGTGCGCGGCAACACACCGTCCCCCGGCGAGGGACGGTGTGCTTCCCAGGAGCCGCGGACTCAGGCGGCCGCGTGCTGCCAGCGGCGCAGCATCAATCCGCACACGCCCAGTGCGGCGCCGAGAATCAGGAGCGTGGTCCCGCCGTCCGGCACGGAGCGGCCGGTGTGCAGGTCGCCATTGTAGCTGGTGGTGATGGGCGTCGAGGCCAGTTGGGCGAGGCTGTACCCGGGCGAGGCAAAGGAGAAGGACAGCACCGAGGAGGCGCTCCCCGGTACCGCCAGTTCCATCAGGTCCTGGTTGCTCCCGCCGTAGGTGATGCCGGTCAGGTTCACCACCCCCGAGAGGTTGAGGTTCCCGCTGGTTGCGGTCTGATGGATCTGCACCCACTGCACCGTGCCGGCGAAGAGGTTCGCCCCCTCCGTGATCGTGAGCGCACCGCTGCCGCTGACCGGCGCGACACCGCTGCTGATGGCGCCAATAGTGAAGGTCCCGCCGAGGTTGCCGAGGAGCCCGACCGCGGAGTTGCTCCCGGTGCGCCCGCTGGAGGAGAGATTCACGATGAAGTCGCTCCCCGTGTAGATCCCGGCCGACGAGTCAACGAAACTGAAGGTCCCGTCCCCGGCGAAGCTGAGCGTCGCGCCGGGCGAGCTGCCGAAATCGAGGTTGATGGCCCGCAGGGGCGCGGTGCCACCTACGGCAAACAGGGCGAGCCAGGTCAGGTTAAGGATCGATCGGGGGATGATAAATAATTTCATAGTATTGATAGGATGCGCGCCTAATTAGCATTAAGGATGCCATCGAACCTCAAAAAAGGCGCCTCTTTGCTAACCAAATGCAAGTAAAAGGCCTCTGAAGGGCTTTTGGCCCCGCGCAGTTTCGGCGCCTCGGGGCTGAATAATAAGCGTAAAGCCCTATTACAGGTCGGTCTATCACCTAGGCGATGATGCCGCTCAATCGATGTGGCGCTAGGAATTTCTAACGCGATGAGCCGCAGTGCACTAGGTGAGTGTCGGCCCGCGATTTGGGCGTGGCCGGGATAGCGTCAAGTCCACCGACACCGCTTCGCGGTGGAGGCGGGGTTAGTCCCGCCTCCCCGGCTCAGGCGATCAGTTCGCGGATGACGCTGCCCCCGAACTGGCTGAGCTGCTTGTAGCGGCCGCCGTGGTAGTAGGTCAGGCGGTTGTCATCGAGGCCGAGCAGGTGGAGCAGGGTCACGTGCAGGTCGCGCACGGGGTGGACGCAGGACACGGCCTCCATCCCGGTCTCGTCCGTCGCGCCGATGGTGTGGCCGGCCTTCACGCCGCCGCCCGCCATCCAGATGGTCATCGCCTTCGGATTGTGGTCCCGGCCGTAGGCGGTGCCCCCGCGGACGCCATTGTCCGGCGTGCGGCCGAACTCTCCGCACCACACGACCAGAGTGCTCTCGAGCAGGCCGCGGCGCTTCAGGTCCGTGATCAGCGCGGCGATGGGCTGGTCGACGCCGCGGACGAGGTTGCCGTGGGCGCGCTCGATGTAGTCGTGGCTGTCCCACGTGCCGTTGTAGAGCTGCACGAAGCGCACCCCGCGCTCGACCAGGCGGCGGGCGAGCAGGCATTTCCGGCCGAACGCGTCGGTGGGTTCCCGGCCGATCCCATAGAGCTCGCGGGTCGCGGCGTCCTCTCCGGCGACGTCCAGCACGCCAGGGACCTCCATCTGCATCCGGTAGGCCAACTCGTAGCTCTCCATCCGCGCGGCGAGGGCGTCGGCCCCGGGATGCCGCGCGGTGTGGGCCGCGTCGAGGCGGGCGAGGAGGTCGAGGTTGCGGCGCTGGCGCTCCGGGGACACGCCGGGGGGCGGGGCGAGGTCGAGGATGGGCGCGCCCTTGGCCCGCAGCGGCGTGCCCTGGTACACGGCGGGCAGGTAGCCGCTGCCCCAGTTGGATGCGCCGCCCTGCGGGTAGGAGACCTCGGGCAGCACCACGAAGCCCGGCAGGTTCTGGTTCAGGGTGCCGAGCCCGTAGGTGACCCACGCGCCGATCCCCGGGTCGCCGCCGAAGCGGTTGCCCGTGTTCATCTGGTACATCGCGGTCGGGTGGTTGACGCTGTCGACCTGGCACCCGCGGTAGAAGCAAAGGTCGTCAGCCACCTTCGCGAGGTGAGCCCAGTTCTCTGCCATATCCGCGCCACTGGTCCCCGCCTTGCGGAACTGAAAGGGACTGCGGACGTAGTAGCGCTTGCCGCTCTCCATCGCCGACTTCTCGCGGCCCTCCCGCACAAACTCCTTCAGGTGCAAGCGCTCGAGCGCGGGCTTGGGGTCGAAGGTGTCGAGGTGCGAAGGGCCGCCCTCCATCATCAGGAAGATACAGGACTTGGCCTTGGCTGCGCGGTGCGGCGCCCGTGGGGCGAGGGGCCCGGGCCGCGCGCCGCTCTCGCCGGCGAGGAGGGCGCTGAAGGCCACGCTGCCGAGGCTCGCGCCGAGGCCATAGACGAAGTCGCGCCGGGTGGGGGCGTGCAGGGCGCGGGCGCCGGCGCAGGGGAAGTAGGTGTTCATCGTCGGGGTTACTCCACGTGGGTGAACTCGTTGCTGTTGAAAAGCACGAGGCATACATCGGCGAGGGCGCGGGTACGCGCGGGCACGTCCGCCGGCGCGAGATCCGGCTGGAAGTCGGCCGCGGCGTGCAGTCGCTCGCTGAAGACGAACCGTTCGCCGGTGTTCTCCTCGACCGCCTCGCGCCGCACCTCCGCCGGCGGCCGCGCGGCGGCGTGACCCTCCGCGGCCAGCGGGATTATCCCGCGCCAGTGCTCGAGGCCGGCGGATACCTCGGCGGGGGAGGGCGCGCGGCCCAGCGCGAGCGCGAAGCAGCGCGCCACGGCGCCAGTGTCATCGCTCGACTCCCGCACCGCCCGGGCGGCGAGGGCGAGGGCGCGCGCGTGGCTGGCGGCGCCGTTGAAGAGGCTGAAGACCTGCGGGGTGATGGTCGCGGCGTCGCGCCGTTCACAGGAGAAGTCGGGCCCGGGCTGGTTGAAGACCTCCATCGCCGGGTCGGGCAGGCCGCGGACGCGCAGCGCGTAGAGGCTGCGGCGGTGCCGCTCGGCCGGCGTCGCGTTGGGCACCCACGCGGCGGCGAAAGTCCCCATCACCTGCCGCGGCTGGAGGGCCACCTCCGGGTGGATCTCGGGGCGGTTGGGGATCCCGCCGACCGCGCGGTTGAGCTCCCCCGAGGCCGCGAGCATCGCGTCGCGCAACTCCTCCGCACTCAGGCGTCGCAGCGGGAAAGCCGC
>SYDD01000160.1 GCA_005786775.1 Opitutaceae bacterium | reverse complement strand
GCTCGGAACGGCCGCCATCTACGTCACCACGACGGGCACTCGCGACATCCTCACTCTTGAGCACATGCGGCGGATGAAGGACCCGGCCATCGTCTGCAACATTGGCCACGTCGACCACGAGATCCAGGTGGAGCGGCTGAACGAGTCCGACGCCAAGCGGATTAATGTGAAGCCGCAGTACGACCAGTACACGTTCCCGAACGGGCGCTCGATCTACCTGCTCGCCGAGGGGCGGCTGGTGAATCTCGGGTGCGCCACTGGCCATCCCTCGTTCGTGATGTCGACCAGCTTCACCAACCAGGTGCTCGCGCAGATGGACCTCTGGCGCAATCGCGACGCCTACGCGGTCGGGGTCTACCGCTTACCGAAGCATCTCGACGAGGAGGTTGCCCGGCTCCACCTGGAGAAGATCGGCGCGAAGCTGACTAAGCTGACTAAGGACCAGGCCGGTTACCTAGGCGTCCCGGTCGGCGGACCCTACAAGCCAGAGCATTACCGGTACTGATCGCTCCCGTGCCGGAGCCGCGCCGCGCGGCCCCGGCACGTTTTCGATTGTCGGCCTCAGGGCCGGAGTGTGTGCAGCGGAGGCAGACTCCGCAGGGGCGGCACGGCGCGGGCCACCGCGACGGCAACCAAGACCGTCCCCACGCCACCCCAGACGACCGCGGCCACCGGCCCGACAGCCGCCGACATTAGGCCCGCGCGTAGCGCGCCGATCTCGTTGGAGGATCCGATGAAGATCTGGTTTACCGCCGTCACGCGGCCCCGCAACGCGTCAGGCGTCAGCAATTGCACCAGCGACTGCCGGACCACGACGCTCACGTTGTCGAGTGCACCGGTGAGCGCGAGGGCGAGGAGCGAGAGCCACAGCGAGCGCGACCAGCCGAAGAGAATGGTGGCGGCGCCGAAGCCGGCGACAGACCAGAGCAAGGCGCGGCCCGGTCGGGCGAGGGGCGGACGGTGTGCCAGCCACAGGGCCATCGCGATCGCGCCAATCGACGGAGCGGCGCGCAGCCAGCCGAAGCCGACGGGGCCCACCTCCAAGATCTGGGCCGCGAACACGGGCAGCAGGGCAGTTGCGCCGCCCAGCAGCACCGCAAACAGATCGAGGCTGCTGGCGCCGAGGATCACCTTACGGTTCCAGATGAATTCCGCGCCCGCCAGCATATCACGCCATGAACGCCGCCCTGGCGCCGGGGCCGGAGGGTGAAAGTAGCGGACGCGCGCGATCGCGACGAGGAAGAGGACCTCCGTCACTGTCCCGAGGACATAGACCGCGGTCGTGCCGCCCGCCGCGATGAGCAGTCCGCCGAGCGCGGGACCCGCGATCGTCGCGACCTCGAAGCTGCTCGAGTTCCACGTAATCGCGTTACCTAAGGCGGGGGTCGGCACCAGCAGTGGGGTGATGCTGGCGCGCGCGGGCCAGACGAGGATCCGCACGGTGGCGTGGCCGAGCAGCAGCAGGAACATCAGGGGCAGCGCTGGCTGGTCAAAGCGCAGCTGGGCGGGGTCGCCGGCGATCTCGAACCAGCCGGCCACCGCTCGCAGCACCGCGTTACCCCACGCGAGCGGGGCCAACGGCGGGAGCGAGGCCGCCGCGGCCGAGAGGAGGGCGAGGAGGCCATTGGCAATCACCAGCACCGCGGTTCCTGCTGCGATCAGTCGGCGTCGGTCGTGTTGATCCGCCAGCGCTCCGGCGGGCAGCGAGAGCGCCAGCAGGGGCAGTACGTTCACGGCCCCCACTAGCCCGAGCGCCGCCGCAGAGCGGGTCCATTCATAGACTTGCCACGTCACCGCCGCGAGGACCGCCTGCCGGCCAAAGAGGGCGAGCGAGCTCCCGATGAGGTAATCCCGGTACTGGGGCACCCGCAGGGCCGCGTAGGCGTCGTGGGGCGCGGGATCTGGGGAAGTCATTCGGTTCCCGAGCAAGCCCGGGGGAGGGCGCGCACGCGAGAACGCTTTCCGGGCGGGGATTTGCTTTGAACCGGCGTCCCGGCACCGGTCACTTCATGCGCATGCCGCCGCTACGAATCGTCTTCCTCGGCTCCGATCCCATCGCCCGGCCGCTGCTGGACTGGCTCGTCGGTGAGGGGGCCACTGTCGCCGAGGTGGCCGGCGTCTTCACCCAGCCGGATCGGCCGGCCGGGCGCGGGCAGCAAGTGCGGCCCAACGCGATCAAAGCTTGGGCGGAGGCCCGCGCGCTGCCGGTCCTGCAACCGGAGCGCCTGACCCCCGAGGTCACCGCGCAACTTGCGGCGTTCCGGCCGGATTTGGGTCTGGTCATGGCGTATGGTCACCTCTTGCGCGATGACTTCCTCGCGGTGCCCCGGCTCGGGATGCTTAATCTTCACACCTCCCTTTTACCCGCCCTCCGCGGCGCCTCCCCAATCCAGACCGCGGTCGCCCTAGGGCTGCGGGAGACGGGCGTCTCCCTGATGCAGATCGTGCGCCGCCTCGACGCGGGCCCCGTCGCCGACCGCGAGCGGGTTGCAATCGGCGCGCTGGATACTGCCCTCGAGGTGGAAGCGCAGCTCGCGGCGGCCTGCGTGCCCCTAGTGGCCCGCTGCCTGCCAGCGCTCGCACGAGGTGAACTCGGCTTCGCCGTGCAGGACGAGGCCGCGGTGACGCACTGCCGGAAGCTGACCAAAGAGGACGGCGCACTCGACTTCGCCCGACCCGCAGTCGAACTCGCGGCGCGCATTAACGGGCTTTTCCCTTGGCCCGGCTGCAGCGCGGCGCTCGGTTCGGAGCGGCTCAAGCTCGGACTGGCGGACGTTTTGGAAGCCCTCCCGTCCGTTCCGCCCGCAACCCCGGGCTCCGTCGCGGGGAGCGACGCCACGGGGCTCCTCGTTTGGACCGGGGCGGGGCTCCTGCGACTGCGCCGGCTGCAGCGGCCGGGCGGCCGGATGTTGCCGGCGGGGGATTTTCTGCGGGGTTTTCCTGTGCCCCTGGGAGCGATATTCGCTTCGCAACCGATGCCCGCACTGCTGGTACCGTCGCGCCCGCCCCCGACCCACTAGTCGCTTGTTTTCGGTCCCGCGCGCCTCATTGTCGCCACCGATGCTCCCGTCGCGTTGCCTCGTCCTGCTTCTGGCTGGGACGCTCCACGCCCAGAGCCTCCCGGTGGAGGTAGCCAATTTGCGGGAGGATGTGCGGGGTCTGGCGCAGCGTCTGGGCGAGCTCGCCTTGCGGGTCGAGCAGCTGGAACGCGAGAACGCCGAGCTGCGCGGCCAGCTTACGGCCGCGGGCCGAGCACAGGTGACCCTTGCGCAGCTTCGGGAGTCCTTAGCTGAGTCGGCGCAGGAGGCTCGGGCCGCCGTCGCCGCGAGCAAAGCCGAGACGCTGCAGCAGGTCGCCACGCAGATGGAAAAGTTGGCGAAACAAACGAATGCCGCGCTCGATTCGCTCGCGCGCGCCAATGGCGTCCGCGCCCCGGCGGCGGGTTCGGCCGAAGATTTCCCGCGCGAGGGCGTCAGCTACACGGTCCAAAAAGGTGACACCTTGGCGGTGATTGCCCGCAAGACTGGCGCGCGGGCGCAGGACATCATCAACGCCAATAAGCTGGCCGATCCCTCCCGGATCCAGGCTGGCCAGGTCCTTTTTATCCCAGGAGGAAAATAAACCGATGCCGGCAGCTCCCAAATCACGTCTCGGTCGCGGCCTTGGCGGTCTCATCGCCGCGGCCCGTCCCGCTCAGGCGACCGCCACGCCTGCTTCCACCAACCTAGCCACCCCCTCTACCGCGGGGGCATCGACTCCCGCGGCCGTGACCACCGCGGCGCCCGGATTCCAGGAGATCGCGGTGAATCTGGTGGATCCCAGTCCCTACCAAGCTCGCCGCGAGATCGCGCCCGAGCAGCTGCAGGAACTGGCCGAGAGTATCCGTGCCGAGGGCTTGCTCCAGCCGATCGTGGTGCGGCGGCAGGGGGACCGATTCCAGCTTATCGCGGGGGAACGCCGCTGGCGCGCGTTCCAGCTGCTCAAGATCAAAGTAATCCCGGCGCGGCTGGTGGAGGCGAGCGATGCCTCCTCGGCCGCGATCGGTCTGATCGAAAACCTTCAGCGCGAGGGCCTCAATCCCCTGGAGGAGGCGCAGGGTTATGCCAGCCTGATTCGCGACTTCGATCTTACGCAGGACACGGCAGCGGAACGCGTCGGTCGGGGTCGCGCCACAGTCGCGAATTCCCTGCGCCTGCTCTCGCTCGAGGCGGAGCTCCAGGGGTACCTCGCCAAGGGGCTGCTGTCGGTCGGGCACGCTAAGGTACTGCTCGGCGTCGAGCCTGGTGCCTCCCGGACGGTGCTCGCCCGACGGATCCTCGAAGAGGGGCTTAGCGTGCGGGCCGCGGAAAAGGCTGCCCAAGCCTCACGGCGCGCGCCCGGGTCCCTGCGTTCCGGCCGGATCGCACGCCCACAGGAAGCTGCGGCGGTGGCCGGCATCGAGCGCAAGCTCACTTCGCATCTCGGTGCTCGGGTGGCGGTGCTGCACACCGCCCGCCGCGGGCGCATCGTCATCGAGTATCGTGGCAACGATGACCTTCAACGCCTGCTCGAGAAACTCGGCGTCGAGGCCTGATCGGAGTAGCGCTCGACGCGCTTAGACCGAGTTAGTCTTCGGCGGGCTTCGCCGCTGTGCGCTCCGCTGCAAGTCCGAGCTCCAGCAGCTTTGCGATGCGGTCGGCGTCGTGGATGCAGCCCGCCCATGTCCCGCCGCACGCCTGCTGTAGGGCGGACCACAGGCGCGTGTCCGCCGGGACCCGGGGATCGGGCCGCAGCGCGGGGTGGCGGCCACGCGCGACCAGCTCGGCTCCAGATAGGTCAACCGCGTCGACCGAGCCCTCAAGGCGACGGGTGTCCACCACGAGACGGATCCGGTCGCCGTCACGGACCCCAGCGAGCGGGCCGCCGGCCCACGCCTCCGGACTAACGTGGCCGATGCAGGCGCCGGTCGAGACGCCGGAGAAGCGGCCGTCGGTGATGAGCGCGATCCGCTCGCCGCCGCGCACGTGTTTGAGGGCGGAGGTAATCTGGTAAGTTTCGGGCATCCCGATGCCGGGCCCGATCCCCGCGAGTACTAGAACGTCGCCTGGGATGAGCCGGCCCGCCTTCACTGCCGCAATCGCCGCCGACTCGGTGGTAAAGACACGCGCCGGCCCCTCGTGGCGGTAAACGCCGTCCGGTCCGATCAGCGCCGGGCTGATGGCGGTGCTCTTCACTAGCGCCCCTTCGGGCGCGAGATTACCGCGCAGCAGGGTCAGCGTACTGGTCATCCCCCGGGCGGCGGCCCGCGACGGGGAGAGAATGACGTCGTTGGGGTCGATGCCGTCGAGCGTGTGCAGGAGTTCCCGCAGCCGCCGCCGGCGTTCAGAGTGTTCCCACCAGGCAAGGTTCTCGACGAGCGGGCGTCCGGATACGGTGCGCGTGTCGAGGCGGAGCAGTCCGGCGTCGCGCAGGTGGAGCATTACCTCGGGTACGCCGCCGGCGAGGTAGACCTGTACGGTCGCGAAACTGCGGGGCCCGTTCGGAAGCACGTCCACCAGTCGGGGCACGGAGCGGTTCACGCGCATCCAATCAGCGAGTGCGGGTGGGCGTAGGCCCGCGGCGTGGGCGACCGCTGGGATGTGCAGCAGTAGGTTGGTGGAGCCGCCGAACGCCGCGTGCAGCACCAGCGCGTTGTGCACTGCGTCCTCAGTCAGGATGGTCCGCAGCGGGGTACCGGCTTGGTCCAGCGCCATCAGGGCGCAGGCGGAGCGCCGGGCGAGGTCCCGCCACAGCGGCGCCCCGGAAGGGGCTAGCGCGCCATGGGGCAAGGTGAGGCCCAGCGCCTCGCCGACCACCTGGCTGGTCGCCGCGGTGCCCATGAACTGGCAGCCGCCACCGGGGGAGCCGCACGCGCGGCAACCCATCTCGGCGGCGTGGTCTAGCGTGATTTCGCCCCGGGCGAAGCGGGTCGCGAGCGTCTGCACCTTGCCCGTGTCCTCCGCGCCGTGCGCGAGCAGCGTCACTCCTCCGGGCACGAGGATGCCCGGGAGGTCGGGGCAGCCGGCGAGCGCCATCATCATCGCGGGCAGCCCTTTGTCGCAGGTGGCAACGCCGAGGACGCCGCGCCTAGTCGGCAGGGAGCGGATGAGGCGGCGCAGCACCACGGCGGCATCGTTACGGTACGCCAAGCTGTCGAGCATTCCGGCCGTACCATTAGTACGGCCGTCACAGGGGTCGGAGACATAGCCGGCGAAGGGGATGGCGCCTGCAGCGGAGAACGCGCGCGCGGCCTCCTCCATCAGTAGGCCGACCTCCCAGTGACCGGTGTGGTAACCGAGCGCGATGGGCGTGCCGTCCGGAGCGCGGATGCCGCCCTGGGTGCTCAGGATGAGATACTGGCGACCGCTAAGCAGCGCCGGATTCCAGCCCATTCCCGCGTTTTGGGTGAGGCCAAAAAGATCGCCGCTGCTCAGGTGGCGCAGCTGATTGGCCTCCAACGGCAGGCGTCCAGCGGGGCCCTCCGCCGTCGTGCGCAGGCCCGCGTAGGCGGTGTCCGGGGAATCGAGGAGCGGATCCATCTCAGCCCGTCCTCCGCGGAGTGAGGGGTTCGCGGGTCGGGCGGCCTTCGACCACGCGCAGCAGGCCGAGCGGGTTGGCGTCCTGCAGCGCGGCCGGAAGCAGCGCGTCGGGGAAGCCCTGGTAGCATACGGGGCGGGCGAAGCGCAGGATCGCGGCCGTGCCGACCGAGGTGAAGCGGCTGTCAGTGGTCGCCGGATAGGGCCCGCCGTGGTGCATCGCCGGGCAGACTTCGACGCCAGTGGGGAAGCCGTTGAGGACCAGCCGCCCGGCCCTTTCCTCCAGCAGCTGCCGCAAGGTCGCGGCGCCGGCCAGATCCTCGGGCGTGCCGTGGAGGGTGGCGGTGAGCTGCCCGGCGAGGACCCCGGCGCAAGCGGCGAGGCCTGCGGCATCCTTGGCCTCTACCACCAAGGTGAAGGGCCCGAAGGCTTCCTCCGCGAGCTCTGGATGGGCGAGGAACGACTCGGCGGTGGTGCGGGCGACGACCGGCCGGGCCTCGTGGCGCTCGACCGCAGGTTCGCCTGCGCCGCCGGCCCAGAGCGTCACCCCGGTCGCGTCGAGGAGGCGCTGCTGGTTAGCGAGGAACGCCGCGCGGATGCCCGGGGTGAGCATCGTGCCGCAAGGAGCGGCGCGCACGCCCTTCGCTAGGGCTTCGAGGAAAGCCTCGTTAGCCTCCCCGCGCACCGCGAAGACGAGGCCCGGCTTGGTGCAGAACTGGCCGACGCCCAAGGTGAATGACGCGAGGAGCCCCGCGGCGATCTCCGCGCCACGCCCGCGCAGCGCCCCGGGCAGCAGAAAGACCGGGTTCAGGCTACTCATCTCTGCGAACACCGGGATCGGCCGCGGCCGCGCCGCCGCCGCGTCGTGCAGGGCACGCCCCGCCGCCTGCGAGCCTGTGAAGCCCACCGCTGCCGTCGACGGATGCCGCACCAGCCGCACCCCGAGCGTCGCGCCCTCACCGTGGACTTGGGAGAAAACGCCCGGCGGCAGCCCCTGCGCCGCCACGGCGCGGGCCACCGTCCCCGCGACCAGCTCCGCGGTGCCGGGGTGCGCCCGGTGCGCCTTCACCACCACCGGGCAACCGGCGGCCAGCGCGGAGGCCGTGTCCCCGCCGGCGGTGGAAAACGCGAGCGGGAAGTTGCTAGAACCGAACACCACGACAGGGCCCACCGGTCGGAGCATCCTGCGGACGTCGGGCCGCGGCAGGGGCTTCCGCTCCGGGAGCGCGGGATCCAGGCGGGCGTCCACCCAGGAGCCTTCCCGGACCAGTTGGGCGAAGAGCCGGAGTTGCCCGCAGGTGCGCGCGCGCTCGCCGGTCAGGCGCGCGACCGGCAGGCCGGTCTCCGCGGCCGCCCGCGCGATCAGCGTCTCCCCTAGCTCCTCGATGCCGGCCGCGATGGCCTCCAGGAGGGTGGCGCGGGTTTCTCCCGCGGTGCGCGCGAAGGTCGCCGTCGCCGCGTGGGCGCGCTCGAGGGCCCGGTCCGCTTCCTCCGGCGAGGCCTCGTGGAAGTCTGGCGCGAGTGCCGCGCCACCGGCGGGATTGACGGCCCGGAAGGTTTTGCCGCCGGGAGCACCCCGGTCGCCGGCGACCAGGCTGAACCCGTGCAGTGAAGGGGAGGGGGACATTCAGCGATGTTCGCGAGCCCGCGCCGCGTGCCAAGCCGGACTTGCGCCGTCCGTTGGGGGCTGGACGCCTTGCGGGAGGTGCGTCACGGATTGGCTACCCCGATGAAGCCTGCTGCTACGCTCCTCCGTCGTTTTTGTTTTCCGTTGCTCGCGCTGTTCCTGTTGCCCGCCCTCGTCTTCCCCGCGGCTCCGGACGACCCGTTGGTGCCAGTTGGTGTGGCGCGAATCGACATCACTCCCGAATTGCCCATCCGGCTGACCGGTTACCAGTCCCGCGCCACGGAGGCGGCCCGGATTGGCGCCCCGCTGCACGCGCGCGCGTTGGCGCTCGGCGCTGATGCGGACGCCCCGGTGGTGCTGGTGACCGCGGAACTGATTGGAATCGGCGCGGAGACCGCCCGGATTGTCTCCGAGGGCCTCGAGCGCCGCTTCGGGCTGCCCCGCGCCCGCCTTGCCCTCTGCGCGACGCACACGCACAACGGCCCGGCCCTCGCCGACGTGCTGCCCAATATGTTCGCGCGTGATCTTCCTGCGGATGAAACCGCCCGCATCGCCGCCTACACCGTCCTTGTGCGGGAGCGCCTGATCGAAGTCGCGGCGGCCGCGCTGGCCGACCGCCGTCCCGCGCGCGTGGCGTGGACCCAAGGCCGCGTCGGCTTCGCTACCCAGCGTCGCCAAGTGGTGGATGGCAAATGGAAGGGCTTCGGGATCGTGCCGGGTGGGCCGGTCGACCACGCGCTGCCGGTGCTGCGCGTTGCCGCGCCGGATGGGACGATGCGGGCCTTGTTTCTCAACTACGCCTGCCACTGCACGACGCTCGGCGGCGGAGACAACTTTGTGCATCCGGACTGGGCGGGGGATGCGGCAACGCGCCTCGAAGCGGCCCACGGCGGGGCCGCGGCGCTGGTGGCGATCGGCTGCGGGGCGGACGCGAATCCCGGTCTGCCGCGCGGTCCCGAGGGGGTGCCCGTCCATGGGGCCGCGGTTGCGGCTGAGGTCGCCCGGCTGCTGCCCGGAGCGTGGCGGCCGCTCGGCCCCGTCACCACCGCCGCGTATCAGGTTGTGCAGCTGCCCTTGGATCCCGCGCCCGACCGCGCCGCGCTGGAGGCCCGGCGGGGGCCCGGGACGCGTGCGCCGGCCCAGTATGCGGCCGGGCGTTTTCTCGGGGAGCTGGCGGCGGGCCGTTCCCTTCCGGCCGCCGTGCCCCTTCCCGTGCAGACGTGGACCTTCGGGCGCGAGCTGGTGATGGTGTTCCTCGGCGGGGAGGTGGTCGCAGAGTACTCGTTGCGGTTGCGCCGCGAGCTCGACGGGCCGCGGCTCTGGATAAATGCCTACGCTAATGCCGTGCCCTGCTACGTGCCCTCGCGCCGGATGTACCCGGAAGGCGGCTACGAGGTGGACGGCTCGATGGACTACTACGGGTGGCCCACCCGCCTCCACCCCGACACCGAGGACCGTCTGATCGGCGCCGTACGCGGCATCGTCCCCGTGGAGTTCCACGCCGCCCGGCGCTGAACGGTCTTGTTCCCGCCCTTGCGCCGGCGCCGCTCCCATCCTAATTGGACCTGATGCGCGCGGATCGTCTTCCCCGGTTGCTGCTGCCCCTGCTCGCGTGGCTCTCCTGCGGCTACAAGGAAGTGGCCCCGCCTCCCAAGGTCGTGCTGCCGACGCCACTGGCGGCGGCCGCGTCCCTCGCGGCGATCCAGGTTCCTAGCGATCTCGAGATCGAGCTAGTCGCCGCCGAGCCCGCCGTGCTCGATCCCGTCGATCTCGCGTGGGGTGCGGATGGGCGGCTCTGGGTCGTGGAGATGGCGGATTACCCGCGCGGCCTTGACGGCAAGGGACAGCCGGGAGGCCGGATCCGCGTGCTGGAATCCACCCGCGGGGACGGCCGGTACGACCGTTCCACCCTCTACGCCGAAGGACTCCGCGCGCCGACGGCGGTCCTGCCGTGGCGCTCGGGGATCCTAGTCGTGGCGGTGCCGGATCTGCTGTTCCTCGAGGACACCGACGGCGACGGCCGGGCCGATGTGCGGCGGCCGCTGTTCACGGGGCTCGCGGAGGGGAACGAGCAGCACCTGAGCAACGGCCTCCAATGGAGCCTCGACGGGTGGGTGCACCTGGCCAATGGCAACAGTGGGGGGAAGGTGCGGCGCGCGGGAGCGGTCGGCCCCGTGGTGGAGCTCGGCCAACGGGATTTCCGCCTTCGGCCCGACTCCGGGGAGATCGAGACGCTCGCGGGCCAGACCCAGGCGGGGCGCAACCGCGACGACTGGGGCAACTGGTTCGGCGGCAACAATTCTAACCCGATCTGGCACTACGCCCTCGAGGAGCACTACCTCCGGCGCAACCCTCGGCTCGTCCCGCCGTCCGGTGCCGTAACGGTCGCCGCTATTCCTGGGGCGGCCCGCGTCTACCCGCGGAGCGAGACCCTCGCACGATTCAACGACGGCTTCGCGGCCAACCATTTCACGTCCGCCTGCGGCACGGTGATCTATCGCGACTCGCTGCTCGGTCCGGGTTACGCGGGCAACGTCTTCGTCTGCGAGCCAGTCCACAACCTCGTGCATCGCGAGGTGCTCGAGGCGGACGGGGCCACGTTCCGCGGCCGGCGCCCGGAGGCCGAAGCGACGGCGGAATTCCTCGCTTCCACCGACGCGTGGTCCCGGTTCGTCGCAGCCCGTGCGGGACCAGACGGCGCCCTGTATGTCGCCGATATGTATCGGCTTGTCATCGAGCATCCCCAATGGATCCCCGAAGCTTGGCAACGCGTCTTGGGCGACCTGCGGGCCGGTTCGGAACAGGGACGCATCTACCGGATCCGCCCTCGGGCGGGGGCGCTGCGCCCGGTGCCGCGGCTGGATCGCGCTGACGCTGGGGAGCTGGCGAACGCGCTGCGTTCCCCCAGTGGCGTGCTGCGAGACCTTGCTCAGCAGCAATTGGAATGGCGCCGCCCCGAGGGCGCCGCGAAGGTCGTGGAGCAGGTGGCGGTCGGGGCCGAGCTCCCCGCCGCGCGCGCGCAGGCCTTATGGGCGCTGCACGGGATCGGGGCGCTGACCCCTCCGGTGGTCCTGCGTTCCCTGCGCGATCTGCACGCCGGGGTGCGCCGGCAGGCGATCCGCCTCAGCGAGACCATCGCCGCGGCCGACCCGGCGCTGCGCGCCGCCGTGGCCGCGCTGGTCGACGACCCTGATGCCGTCGTGCGCCAGCAGGTGGGTTACACGTTGGGCGAGTGGCCGGGCGTGGAGGTGGGGGAGGCGCTCGCCCGGCTGCTGGCCCGGGAGCGCGATCGCTACGTGCGAGCGGCCGCGCTCAGTTCCGCCCTGCCGCACGCCGACGTGGTGCTGGAGACCTTGCACGCCGCCGGGCTGGCGCAGAGCCCGCTGGTCGCGGAGATCGCGGCGGCCACGGCGAACGCCCGCGCCCTCACCCGGTTGCTCGCCGCGGTGCCCGCCGCGCTGCAACGGGGCGAGGTCTCAGAGGGCCTGCAGGCATTGGGTGAGCTCCTAGATCTCCTGCAGCGGCAGGGACAGACCCTCCCGCGCTTGCACGGCGATGCCGGCGCGCCGCTCCGGCAGGCGCTGGAAGCGCTTGATCCGGTCCTCGAGCGAGCGCGGGTGGTCGCGGCTGACCCCACGGAGGAGACGCGGACCCGCCTCGCCGCGGTGACGTTGCTTGGTCGGGGCCGGGGCCAGCAGGCGGAGGACGCCGGCCGGCTCGCGGCCCTGCTGGACGCGCGGCAGTCGCCCGAGTTGCAGTGGGCGGCGGCACGCGCTTTGGGCGGCATTAACCGGACTCAGACGCCTGGGCTGTTGCTGGCGGGCTGGGAGGGCCATTCCCCGCGGTTACGCGGGCTCATTCTGGGCCTGCTGGCCGGCCGGCCTGCCTGGGCGCAGGTGCTCCTCGACCGGGCGGAACGCGACGAGGCGTTCCGGACCCAGATCGACGCCGCGCGGCGCACGGCGCTCACCCAGCACGGGAACCCCCGCATCGCGACGCGGGCCGCGGCGGTCTTCGGGGCGGGCGACGCGGCCGGACGCCAGGCCATCGTGCGCGATTACGTCGCGGCCGTGGCGCCGTTGCGGGCTGATCCGGGTCGGGGCGCGACCGTGTTCGCGCAATCCTGCAGCGCCTGCCATCGGTTCGGGGCAGTGCCCGGCCGGGCGGTCGGACCCGATCTCGCGGTAGTGAAGGACCGCAGCCCGGAGTACCTTATTGGCCACATTCTGGATCCGAACCGCGCCGTGGAGGACCGCTATCTCTTTTACACGGCGAATCTCGCGGACGGACGCACCGCGGTGGGCATGCTCGCCGCGGAGTCCGCCGGCGCCCTGACGCTGCTGGGGCTCGACGGGGAGGAGCAGGTCATCCTCCGCAGCGAGCTGCGCACGCTGATCAGCTCGGGACGTTCCCTGATGCCGGAAGGCCTCGAGGCCGCGGTGGACGCGCAGGCGATGGCGGACCTTGTTGGTTTCCTCGCCGCGCCGGCGGCGGGTGGCCGCTGATCAGGCCAGTTCCAGCACGGCGTAGCTGCGTTTACCCTTGCGCAGCAGCACGTACCGGCCGTGGAGCACGTCGGCCTCGCTGAGCGTGCGGCTGGTCTCCGCGGCGCGCTGGTTGTTCACGTAGATGCCGCCGCCCTCGATGTCCTTCCGCGCCTGGCCCTTCGAGGGGCAGAGACCGGCGTGGACTAGCAGATCGCCGAGCGGAGCGCCGGCCCCGCTCAGGTGAGTGCGCTCGAACGCATGTCGCGGGATTTCCGCAATGATATCCTGAAAGTCCTCCGCCGTGAGGCCGTCGAGCGGGCCACCGAACAGCGCATCGCTCGCGCGGAGCGCGCCGGCCAGCCGGTTTTCCCCGTGCACCAGCCGGGTCATCTCGCGCGCGAGGGCCTTCTGGGCGGCGCGGGCACCCGGGTTCGCGGCGACCTCGCGCTCGAGGGCCGCGATTTCCTCCGCGTTGAGGAAGGTCAGCGTGCGCAGCAGCTTCCCGACGTCGGCGTCATCGGTGTTCACGAAGAACTGGTAGAAGCGGTACGGCGAGGTCCGGCGCGGATCGAGCCAGACCGTCCCGGTGGCGGTCTTGCCGTACTTCGAGCCATCCGCCTTGGTCAGCAGCGGGAAGACGAGGCCCCAGACGGTGGCGCCCAGTTTCTTGCGGGTGAGCTCCGTGCCGACGGTGATGTTACCCCACTGGTCGGTCGCGCCGATCTGCAGCTCGCAGCCGAGCGCGTGGCGCAGGTGGTAGAAATCATAACCCTGGAGCAGCATGTAGCTGAACTCCGTGTAGCTGATCCCGGCCTCGCGGTCCTCCATCCGCGAGCGGACGGAGTCCTTCGCCACCATCGAGTTGACCGAGATGTGTTTGCCGACATCGCGCAGGAACTCGAGCAGGGTCAGCGGCCCGGTCCAGTCGTGGTTGTTGACGAGCCGGGCGGGGTTGGCGCGGACGTCGAAATCGAGGAACTGGGTGAGCTGACCGCGGATTGCGGCGATGTTGTGCGCGACCTGCTCCGGCGTCTGCAGGTTGCGCTCGGCGGACTTGCCGGAGGGGTCGCCGACCATCCCGGTGGCGCCGCCGGCGAGGGCGATCGGGTGGTGGCCGAGGAGCTGGAAGCGGCGCAGCGCCAGCAGCGGGACCAGGTTGCCGACGTGGAGAGAGTCGGCCGTGGGGTCGAAGCCGCAGTAAAGCGTGATCGGGCCCTGCTCGAGGCGGGCGCGGAGCGCAACGGGGTCGGTGCAGTCGGCGAGGAGGCCGCGCCAGCGCAGCTCATCGAGGATGTTCATGCGGGACCCGGGAGTAAACGGAGGGCGGGCGGGCGCGCGCAAGTGCGGATTCCGCGCCGGGCGCCGCCGCGAGAATCGATTTGCGGGGCGCCGGGGCCGCGCTCAACGTGAACTTTCCTCCCGGGACCAAGCGCCCGGGTCTGACCAACCGCCAACCCACCGCCCTCACCATGCCCATCGCCGTCGGAACCAAAGCCCCGGACTTCACCCTCAAGACCAAGACGCCGGAAGGCCTCCAGGACGTCACCCTCAGCCGCAACCTCGGCCAGAAGCAAACGGTGCTGCTCTTCTTCCCCCTGGCCTTCACCGGCGTCTGCACCCAGGAGATGTGCGACCAGTCGGCCGGCCTCGAGCAGTACGCCCAGCTCGGCGCCGAGGTGATCGGCGTGAGCGTCGACAGCCCCTTCGCCCAGGAGGCGTGGGCCAAGGCCAACCGGATCTCGATTCCCCTCGTCAGCGACCTCAACAAGGAGGTCACCCGCGCCTATGGCGTGCTCTTCCCGATGCTCGCAGGCGTGGGCGACACCGCGGCCCGCGCTGCGTTCGTCATCGGCCGGGATGGCGTGGTGAAGTACGCCGAGCAGACCGCGACGCCGAAGGACCTGCCGAACTTCGCCGCGATCAAGGCCGCGCTGGCCAGCTGATCCGGATCCTTCCCGCCGCCGGGCCGCCGCCCCGGCGGCGCGGGCGTGTCCAACTGTCTCCTGCGGCCTCTCCTTTTCGTTCCCAATGAGCCTGCCGAATCCCTTCAACACGCTGCAGACGTTCTCCGCCAACGGCGCGTCGCACTCCTTCTACTCGCTTCCCGCGCTCGAGGCCGCCGGCTTCCGCGTGTCGCGCCTGCCGGTCTCGATCCGGCTGGTGCTCGAGTCGCTGCTGCGCAATTGTGACGGCAAGCGTGTCGCCGAGGGCGCCGTCCGGGAGCTCGCGAGCTGGGGCGCCAAGGCCCCACGCACCGAGGAGATCCCGTTCGTCGTCGCGCGTATCGTGCTGCAGGACTTCACTGGCGTGCCGCTGCTGGTTGACCTCGCGGCGATGCGTTCCGCGGTCGCGCGGATGGGGCGGGACCCGAAGATCATCGAGCCGCTCGTGCCCGTCGACCTGGTGGTCGACCACTCGGTGCAGGTGGACTTCGCGGGTTCCGCCGACGCGATGCAGCGAAACCTCGAGCTGGAGTTCACGCGCAACCGCGAGCGCTACCAGTTCCTGAAGTGGGGGATGCAGGCCTTCGACACCTTCAAGGTCGTGCCCCCGGGCATCGGCATCGTCCACCAGGTTAACCTCGAATACCTGGCCAAGGGGGTCCTCACCGACGCTCAAGGTGTGTGTTACCCTGATACCCTTGTGGGCACCGATTCTCACACCACGATGATCAACGGCATCGGCATCGTCGGCTGGGGCGTGGGGGGCATCGAGGCCGAGGCCGGGATGCTGGGCCAGCCCGTCTACTTCCTCACCCCGGACGTCGTCGGCGTGCACCTCACGGGGGCGCTGCGCGAGGGGGTTACCGCGACCGACCTCGCCCTGACGTTGACCCAGCTGCTCCGTAAAGCGAAGGTGGTGGGCAAGTTTGTCGAGTTCTACGGTCCGGGCGCGCAGGCGCTTCCGGTGGTCGACCGCGCCACGATCGCCAATATGGCGCCCGAGTATGGGGCCACGATGGGTTTCTTCCCGATCGACGGCGAGTGCGCCGCCTATCTCCGCGCCACCGGTCGCGACGAGCGGCACGTCGCACTCTACGAGGCCTACTACCAGGCCCAGGGACTCTGGGGGATGCCCCAGCAGGGGCAGATCGACTACTCGTCCGAACTCTCACTCGACCTTGCGAGCGTGGTACCAAGCGTCGCCGGACCGAAGCGGCCCCAGGACCGGATCGAGCTCCCCAATCTGCAACGGGAATTCTTCGGCGCATTCCAGCGCCCCGTCACCGAGAACGGCTTCGGCAAATCCCGGGCCTCCTTCGCCGAGGAGGTCCGCGTGGCGAATGCGGCCGGCCGCAAGGCACGCCTCACCAATGGATCGGTGGTCATCGCTGCTATCACCAGCTGCACCAACCCCTCCAACCCCAGCGTGATGCTGGCGGCCGGCCTGCTCGCCAAGAAGGCCGTCGAGCGCGGACTCAAGGTAAACCCCGCGGTCAAGGCCTCTCTTGCCCCGG
The DNA here is from genome assembly GCA_005786775.1 of Opitutaceae bacterium. GTDB lineage: Bacteria > Verrucomicrobiota > Verrucomicrobiia > Opitutales > Opitutaceae > ER46. The sequence goes on along the minus strand of SYDD01000160.1, from coordinate 931 downwards.
GTTCCCGTGTCGTCACCGCTTATCTCAAGAAGACCGGGCTGCAGCGCTACCTCGACAAACTGCGGTTCCAGACCGTGGGCTACGGTTGCACGACCTGTATTGGCAATTCGGGCCCGTTGGACCCGAACATCGAAGAGGCGATCGTGAAGCACGACCTGGTCACCGCCTCCGTGCTCTCGGGCACCCGCAACTTCGAGGCCCGCGTGCACCAGAACGTGAAGGCCAACTTCCTGATGTCGCCGCCGCTGGTGGTCGCCTTCGCGATCGCCGGGCGGGTCGACCTCGACCTCAGCTGCGAGCCCCTCGGGCTCGACCGGGACGGCAAGCCAGTCTACCTCGCGGACGTCTGGCCCTCGTTGGCGGAGGTGCGGGACACTCTCGAGGCCGCGCTGAAGCCCGAAGTTTTCCGCCGCCTCTACCGCGATTTCGCCGCCCAGAACCCGAAGTGGAACGAGATCCCGGCCTCGACCGGGAACGTGTACGCGTTCGACCCGGCCTCCACCTACATTCAGGAGCCCCCCTTCTTCACTCAGTTCGGGATGCAGGCGGGGACCATCGGCGAGATCCGCGGCGCCCGGGCGCTCGGCATCTTCGGCGACTCTGTCACCACCGACCACATCTCGCCCGCTGGCGCCATCAAGAAGTCATCCCCGGCCGGCCGCTTCCTCGTGGAGCACGGCGTGGCCTTCGAAGACTTCAACTCCTATGGCTCTCGCCGCGGCAACGACCGGGTAATGACCCGCGGCACCTTCGCCAACGTCCGGATCAAGAATCTGATGCTCGGCGGCAAGGAGGGCGGGAGCACGATCTTCCAGCCCACGGGGGAGGAGGTTTCGATCCACGACGCCGCGGTGCGTCATCAGCAGGCGGGTACCCCCTTGATCGTCATCGCGGGCCAGGAGTATGGCACCGGCTCCTCCCGCGACTGGGC
>SYDD01000159.1 GCA_005786775.1 Opitutaceae bacterium | reverse complement strand
CCGGCGCCCCGCCCGAACGTCGTGCTCGTGATGGCCGACGACCAGGCGTGGGGTGAGACCGGCTACAACGGCCATCCGCACGTGCGGACGCCCGTCCTCGACGAGATGGCGCGCACGGGGCTCCGGCTGGACCGGTTCTATGCCGCTTCGCCGGTGTGCTCGCCCACGCGGGCCTCCGTGCTGACCGGGCGCCACGCCAACCGCTCCGGCGCCTTTGCGCCCAATTACTCCACCCGGCCGGAGGAAATCACCCTGGCGCAAGTTCTCCGCGCGGCGGGCTACCGCACGGGTCACTTCGGCAAGTGGCACGTGGGCGCGGTCAAGCGCGAGTCCCCGGTGAACCCGGCGCGGATGGGCTTCGACGAGTACCTCTCCCACGACAACTTCTTCGAGATGGATCCCCCGCTCAGCCGGGACGGCGCGCCGCCCGTGATCCACCGCGGCGAGAGCTCGGCGCTCGTGGCGTCCGCGGCCGCCGACTTCGCCCGCCGGGTCCGCGCCGAGGGCCGGCCGTTCTTCATCATCCTGTGGTTCGGCTCCCCCCACGGACCCTACTCGGGCCTGCCGGAGGATGTGGCCTCCTACGCGGCGGTGCCGGACGAGGAACTCCGGCGGCGCTACGCGGAGATCACCGCGCTCGACCGGGCCCTCGGCGAATTCCGGCGGACCCTGCGCGATCTGGGGGCCGCCGAGAACACACTCCTCTGGTACAACTCCGACAACGGCTTGCCCGGCGAGCACAAGGGCGCCTCGTTCGACGGGGGCTGGCGCGGCGCCAAGGGCAGCGTCTTCGAGGGCGGCCTACGCGTTCCCGGCCTGGTGGAATGGCCGGCCGTGATCCGCGCGCCGCGACGGTCCGCCGTGCCGGCGGTGACGTCGGATATTTTCCCGACCGTGCTGGACCTCCTCGGCTTGCCCGCGCCGGCGCGCCCGCTCGACGGCGTCAGCCTGCGCCGCCTGCTGGTGGACGGGACGCTGGAGGAGCGCCCCCAGCCCATCGGCTTCTGGCGCTACCCGGTGCAGCGGGAGCGGGGCAATCCGCGCTGGATCGACGCCGAACTGGCGCGCGGGACGACCCCGACCACGCGGAACCCGGCGATCGATTTCCTCAACTATCGCCACCCCGTGGCGCGCACCGAGGACTTCGGCGGCGAGGCGGCGTGGACCGACAACCGCTTCAAGCTCCACGTCGCGGATGCGAACGAGGCCGGCGGCAAGGCGGGCGCGAAACGCAAGGACCGGACCGGATCGGGCGTGCAACTCTTCGACCTGCTGGCCGATCCGCGTGAGGAGCGGGACGTGTCCGCCGAACATCCCGCGGTGGCGGCGCGGATGCTCCGGGAACTTCACGCCTGGCAACGCTCGGTCGAGGTCAGCCTCACCGGGGCCGACTACCGATGAACGCTCTCCGTACCGCCCTCCGGCGTGCGCTCCTTGCCACCCTCCCCCTCCTGGCGGCGTTGCCCGCCGGAACCGCCTCCGCGGCGGCGCCCGCCGCGCGGCCCAACGTGCTGTGGCTGACGAGTGAGGACAACGGCCCGTTCCTCGGCTGCTACGGCGATCCGCACGCCCAGACCCCGCACCTCGACCGGCTCGCCGCCGAGGGCGTGCGTTACCGCCGCGCGTTCGCGAACGCCCCCGTCTGCTCGAGCGCCCGCACGACCCTGATCACCGGGATGTATCCGCCCTCGATCGGCGCCCAGCACCACCGCAGCCGCGTGCCGCTCCCGGCCGGGTTCCGGCTCTACCCAGAGCTGCTCCGCGCCGCGGGCTACTACTGCACCAACAACGCGAAGACCGACTACAACGTCACCCTCGACCGCAAGCCGTGGGACGAGAACGGGGCACGCGCCCACTACCGCAATCGCACGGCCGGGCAGCCGTTCTTCGCCGTCTTCAACCACACCTCCAGCCACGAGAGCCAGGTCGCGCCGCCCGCGGGCAAGACCACGTTCCGCGTGGCCCCCGAGCGCGTGACCCTGCCGCCCTACCATCCGGACACGCCCGAAATCCGGCGCGACTGGGCGAACTACCACGACCAGATCACGGTGATGGATGGCGAGGTGGGCGCGCTGCTCGCGGAGCTGGCGCGCGAGGGCCTCGCGGAGGACACCATCGTCTTCTATTACTCGGACCACGCGGGGGGCCTGCCCCGCGGGAAGCGCAACATCCACGACTCCGGCACCCGCGTCCCCCTGATCGTGCGCTTCCCGGCGAAATGGGCGCACCTCGCCCCGGGGGCGACCGGCTCGTGGGTCGAGCAGCCCGTGAGCTTCGTCGACCTGACCGCGACCCTGCTGGAGCTCTGCGGCGTGCCCGTGCCCGCGAACTACGAGGGCCGGCCGTTCCTCGGGCCGCGCGCGGTGGCGCGGGAGGAGGTCTTCCTCTTCCGCGGACGGATGGACGAGCGCCACGACGTTGTCCGCGCGGTGCGGGACCGCGACCACCGCTACGTGCGCAACTACTCCCCGCACCGCCCGTGGGGCCAGCCGTACTCCTATCCCTTCCAGGTGCTGCCGAGCATGCGTTCGTGGCACGCCGCGTTCCTGGCCGGGAAATGCGATCCCGTGCAGGCCGCGTACTGGCGCCCGAAACCCCCGGAGGAGTTTTACGCGGTCGCCGACGATCCGCACGAGGTGCGCAACCTGGCCGGCCGCCCCGAGGTCGCCGCGCAGCAGGGCGCCCTCGCCGCCCGGCTCCGCGCCCACCTCATCGCGACCCGCGACACCGGGTTCATCCCCGAGGGGATGGCGCGGCGCCTTGCCGGGAGCGGCGACCTCATCAGCTACGCGCGCGGACCGGCCTATCCCATTGAACGCGTGGTCGACCTCGCGGACCTCGCCGCCGCGCGTGAACCGCGCCACCTCGCCGCGCTGCAGGCCGCCCTCGCGGATCCCCACCCGGTGATCCGCTACTGGGGCGCCCAGGGTTGCCTCATCCTGGGCCCCCGGGCCGCGCCGGCCCGGGAGGCCCTGCGCGCGCGTCTCCGCGACGACTGGGCGGATGTCCGCGTGGCGGCCGCCGAGGCCCTCGGGCACCTCGGGGAGCTCGACCCGGCGCTCGCGGCGCTGGGCGAAGTGATCAAGAGCGGCGAGGCGGGCGAGGTCCTTGCCGCGCTCAACGCGCTCGACTTCCTCTGGCTGGAGGGCCGCGCCCCGCTCGCCCGCGTGCAGGCGATGGTGCGCGGCCTCGAGCTCGCGGAGCCCGCCGACCGGATCCCGCGCCACCTCCTCGCCGCCACCGACGCGCAGCGGCCACCCGCCCCTTGAAGATGCTCCCGCCCCTGCTCCTCGCCCTCGGCGCCCTCGCCGGCGCCCTGCCGGCCGCCGCCGCGGCTGCCCGGCCGCCCAACATCGTTTACGTGCTGGCCGACGACCTGGGCTGGACCGATCTCGGCTGTCAGGGCTCGACGTACTATCGCACCCCGCACCTCGACCGGCTCGCGGCGCAGGGCCTGCGGTTGCAGCGCTATTACAACTCCCAGAACTGCGCGCCCACCCGGGCCGTCCTGATGAGCGGCCTGTATGCCCCGCGCACCGGG
>SYDD01000158.1 GCA_005786775.1 Opitutaceae bacterium | reverse complement strand
GCCCAGTCGGCGGTCATCGCGTCGGTGCTCTCCACGATGCGCAGGGCGATCACCTCGTCGTAGGTGCGCTCGTCGCCGAAGACGCCCACGGTGCGCACGGGCAGGAAGACGCAGAAGGACTGCCAAACCTTGTAATAAAACCCGGAACGGAACATCTCCTCCTGGAGGATGGCGTCGGCCTCCCGCAGCACCCGGAGGTTGTCGGGGGTGATCGCGCCCATCACGCGCACGCCCAGGACCGGGCCGGGGAACGGCTGCCGCCAGACGACCTCGCGCGGCAGCCCAAGGGCCGTGCCGACGCGCCGGACCTCATCCTTGAAGAGCTCGCGCAGCGGTTCGAGCAGCCGGAGCGTCATCCGCTCGGGCAGCCCGCCGACGTTGTGGTGCGTCTTGATGAGGGAGGCGGGGTTGCCCGCGATCGAGACGCTCTCGATCACGTCGGGGTACAGCGTACCCTGCCCGAGGAACTCGGCGCGGCCGATGGAGCGCAGCGACTTCTCGAAGACCTCGACAAAGGTGCGCCCGATGATCTTGCGCTTCTGCTCGGGATCCGTGACCCCCCGCAGTCGCCGCAGGAAGGTGCGGGAGGCGTCGACGACGCGCAGATCGATGCTGAAGTGGTCGCCGTAGAGCTTTTCCACCGCCTCTCGCTCCCCCTTGCGGAGCAGGCCGTTGTCGACGAATACGCACGTTAGCTGGGAACCGATCGCCCGGTGCAGGAGCGCGGCAGCGACGGAGGAATCCACGCCGCCCGAAAGCCCGAGGAGCACCCGCCCCTTCCCTACCTGCGCCCGGATGCCTGCGATGGCGTGCGCAATGAAGTCCCGAGTAGTCCAGTCGGCTTTTACACCGCAGACCCCGAGGAGGAAATTGCGGATCACGTCCACGCCCCGCTCGGTGTGGAAGACCTCGGGGTGGAACTGGATGCCGTGGAACCGGCGACGGCGGTCCTCGATCACCGCGTAAGGCGAGTTCTCGGTGGTGCCGGTGGCCTGGAACCCAGGTGGCAGCCGGGTTAGCTTGTCCCCGTGCGAGTTCCAGACGCGCAGCTTGCGGGGCAACCCCTTGAACAGGGATCCCGGCCGCTTCACCGAGAGAACGCCGTGCCCGTACTCTCGCGCCTTGCCCGGCGCGACCTTACCCCCGAGGAAGTGCCCCATCAGCTGCACGCCGTAGCAAATACCGAGGATCGGGACCCCAAGGCGGAAGATCTCCGGGTCCGGATGCGGCGCTTGGCGGGCGTACACGCTCTGGGGCCCGCCCGAGAGGATGATGCCGGCGACCCCGTCCGCCCGTAGCTTAGCCGCCGGGGTCGAGAAGTGGTAGATCCGCGAGTAGACCTCGCACTCGCGGATGCGGCGGGCGATGACCTGCGTCAGCTGGGAGCCGAAGTCGAGGACGGCGATAATCTGGGACATGGCAGGAGAGGAAACGGCAGCGTGCGGCGCGGGCGGACGCGCTGTCAATGCTCGCGCGCCGGGCGGCCGCCGCGGCTTAGACGTCGCAGCGGCGCACGGCGTCGGCCAGCGCGCGCGCCTTGTCCCCGCGCGGGATAAACTCCTGCCCCACGTAGCCGGCGTAACCGCCCTCGGCGAGAGCCTGCAGGATAGGGGGGTAATTGATCTCCTGCGTTTCGTCGATTTCATGCCGGCCCGGGACGCCCGCGGTGTGCACGTGGCCGATCCAGTCGCGGTGCTGCCGGACGCGGGTGATCACGTCGCCGTGCATGATCTGCACGTGGTAGATATCAAACAGCACCTTCACCCGCGGCGAGCTGATGCGGCGGCAGATCTCCACGGTGCGCTCCATATCATCGCAGAAGTAGTCGGGATGCCCCTTCATCTCGGTAGCGACGCGCGAATTGAGCATCTCGATGCAGAGGGTCACGCCCGCGCGCTCAGCGTGGCCGGCAATCTGCTTGAGTCCGTCCACCATGTTGCGAATGCCGTCCTCGTCGGAGATGCCGCGCCGGAAGCCCGAGAAGGTGATGACGGCCGGAAAGCCCGCCGCCGCCGTGGCGTCGATTCGCTCACGCAGGATCCGCAGGCACTCCGCGTGCTCCTCGCGGTGGGCGAAGCCCTTCGCAAAGCCGTGGCTCCCGGTGAGCGCGCAGACGAGGCCGTGCTGCTTGAGGACGGGAAACTTGTCGGGCGTCACCAGCTCGACCGATGGCAAACCGAGGCGCTTGGCCTCGCGGCAAAGTTCCTCGAGCGTCCACGGGCGGAAGCACCACGGCACCACAGACTGACGGATGCGGCCCCGCTGCACGCGGTAAGCCGGTTCCGGCTCAGCAGCGGAGGCGGCGGCCGGAGCGGCCCCGAGCAGAGGCGCAGCAGCGAGGGTGCGGAGGACCGCGCGACGCGGCAGGATGGAGGCGGGAACGTGGGCGGGGCGAGCGGGGGAACTCATCGCCGGAGTCTCGGGCGCCTCGGCCGCGGCTGTAAAGCCGGACCTCCGCGCGAAAGACCCGCTTGAGCCGGCGGCGAAAGCGGCGCACGTTCAGCGTGATGGGCCCTCCCGTTTCAATCCGCACCTGGATCCTCGCCGCCGCCGCGATTGGTGCGCCCGCGCTCTTCCTGCTGTGGACGCCGCGGCCGGAGTCGCCGGCGGTTGATGGCAGTCAGGCCATGGCCGGGCCCTCGGCCCGAACCAAGGCGGTCCCCGCGGAAGCGCCGGAGTCGCCGGATCCCGAATTGCAGGCGGTGCTGGCCGAGCCGGACCCCAGCCGCCGCCTGCAGGCTTTCTTCCGGTTCTTCAGCCCGCTGGTGGCGGAGGATCCCGCCGCTGCGCTCCGGCGCCTCCGCCTCGTGCCGGCCGGTCCGGAACGGACGCAGGGAGCCTTCCTGCTGGTGCAGCAGCTGGCGGCGACGGACCCCGCCGGGGCGCTCGCGGCGGCACTGGAATTCACCGATGCCGGCGACGGGGGGCAATTGCCCGGTGTCCTGTTCAGCCGCTGGGCCCAGCAGGACCCGGCCGCCGCGCTGGCGCGCTGGGAAAGTCTTCCCGCCGGTACCGCCCGCGAGATAGCGTTGCGGGCGCTGGTCGAGGCGTGGGCGCGCCGGGATGCGCCCGGCGCCCTCGCTTGGGCCCGGGGCCGCGAGTCGGGGGCGGAACGCACCGCCGCCCTCGAGGCCTGCCTGCGCGAACTCGCTTCCCGCGATCCGGCGGCCGCAATCGCCGAGGCGGCGACCCTGCCTGCCGGGACGGGCCAAGAACGTGTGCTCCAGCAGGCCTTCGCGCTCCTCGCCCGCCGCCGCCCGGACGAGGCCGCCCGCCTGCTTCCCGCACTGCCTCCGGGTGACGCCCAGACGCTCATCGTCTCAGACGTGGC